>JAESTE010000125.1 GCA_016763735.1 Nitrospinaceae bacterium
GCTGCCAATGCCAAGCTGGAAATCACTTCAGGAAATCTGACACAGACCAGTGGAGCAATCATTTCGAGCTCAACCCTGGAAATCATTGTCACCGGTGCTGTTACTCTGAATGAAGCCAACACCATCACAACACTTGCGGCCGACGTCAACGGCAGTGGAAATGCCATCCAGTTTACCGATGCAAACGGACTCTCAGTCGGAACGGCCGGCTCCACCAAGGGCGTGATCACGGTAAACGGAGCGATCACATTGACCGCAACCACAGGGGACTTGACGGTGACCAATGATGTCTCCGGAAGCGATGTCAGCGCGAGCACTTCGACCATCAATCTGAATACCGGTGCCGACGACGCCACAGTGATCATCAACGACAGTGCGGATGTCAATGTCACTGGTAGCGGAAGCATCACGATCACCTCCGATAATATGGATATCGGCGGAACGCTCACTTCCGCTGTAGCAACAGGAAGCGTCAATCTGAAGTCCACCGAAGCGTTGGATGCGATCGATTTAGGATCCACCGCCAATACATCGAACGATACTCTCCAACTTTCCAACACGGAACTGAATTTCATCACCGCACTGGTTCTGAGAATCGGCGACACCGATGCCGGTGCCATCCTGGTCACTTCGCCGATCAGCCTTGCTGTTGGCAAGGTGCCGACTCTGACTCTGTTCTCCGATAAGGGAGTGACTCAGGAAGCCAATGACACAATCACAGTCACCAACCTGCGCATCGATGTCGATGAAACGGTCTCACTGACTCAGAACAACGATGTCGCCAAATTGTCAGGAAATATTGCCGACGCTGCCAAAACATTCACTTTCACCGACAATGATACCCTGGCCATCGGCACCGTTGATACCACGGTAGGAATCAGCACCAACGGCTCGAACATTAAGATCAGTTTGAATGGCGGGATCCTGAGTCAGGCTTCCAGTGGTTCGGATGGATTGATTACCGGTTCCGGTCTTGAATTGATCGCTCCTGATGGAATTGATCTGAGACAGGCCAACGATATTGATACTCTGGCCGCGACCGTTGCCTCGGATACCAAAACAATTCAATTTACCGATTCGGACGGTTACACCGTCGGAACGGTCGGTGTGCTCAAAGGCGTCCGCGCCAATAACGGCACCGTTACTCTGGTCGCCAACGACGGAAACATTATTGTGGATAACACCACTGAAGCAAATGATGTCGATGCCGGAACCAGCTCAATTGTTATTCGAAGTCAGGGGGACGATGATACCATCAACATCGTTTCCAGTGCTAATGTGAATGCGGACACCAGTGTCACCATTACTGCGGATAAGATCGATATCGATGGAACTATCACCACCAGCAGTTCGACGGGTATTGTCACCCTGAGACCGGAACAGAATACCGATTCTGACGATTCAATCGACCTCGGTTCTTCGACGGACGCCGTAGCCGATAAGGTTGAAATCTCTATGGCCGAAATCAACCGAATCACCGCGGATGTCGTGCGCATCGGTTCGTCCGTCACTAAGACCATATTCATCACTCAGGATTTCACCCCGACAGATACGACTCTCAACGTCACCATGATTTCGGACAAGGGGATCGACCAAACTACGGCCGGCAAGAAGATTATCGTCAACGGCCTGAAGGTTGATGTTGATGAAGAAACTCTACTCACTGTAGCCACCAACGACGTCAACACACTCACCGTGCTTGTTTCCGATATTTCAGCGGCCTTCACTTTCACCGATACCGATGATCTGGCGATCAACACTGTGGACAGATCAACCGGTGCACAATCCGACATCACCACCAACGGCGGTAAAGTAACGCTCAACACCGGAGACCACTTAACCAGTGCCGCGACTACCGGCGACATCGTCGCAACGGTCACTACTACACCGAGTAGTGTTGTATCCGGTGCAGTCGATATCAACGTTGGAGGAACCGGAGATGTCACCTTGTCAGGAAACATTGTCACCACCGGTACAGACAGAGCAGGGGGAACAGCAGGGGCTGGCGGCCAAGTTGATATCGATACCAATGACGGATTCATCACGGTAACAAACATCACTTCAACCGGTGGAGCAGGAACACCCGGTGGAAGCGCCGCAACCATCAACATCACCAGCGCCGACGCCTCCACAGACGAAACCAACAGCATCACCATCGGAACCCTAACCGCCCTCGGCGGCGACGGTGGCACCGGAACAGCCACCACAGTAACTCTGAATTCCGACGGTGCCATCATCGACGGAAACGGTGGAACCCAGAACGTAGTAGCCGACAAACTCGTAGCCGATGCAGTAAACGGAGTCGGTTCAGGCAACAGTCTTGAAACCACCATAGTCACCCTGGACGTCGACAACACAGGAACTGGAACTTCGGGTAACATCGAGATCACGGAATTCAACGACATAATCGTCAACAAGATCAACCAGGACAGCACAGGTAGTGTAACATTGACCGCCGGCGGAACGATCACAGTGGCTGCGAGTCAGTCCGGAGTCATCGCAACCACAGGAACCGTAACTTTAGCAGCCACCACCAGCTCCACAATCAGCGATGAAGTCACCACAACCGGCGGCAAGATCAAGATCACTGCAGGAACCACCATTACAACCGCATCAACGGCCGGCACAATTACAAGCACAGGCGTTAACAGCACAACCGCACCGACTGCAGGCGGTGAAATCCTCATCAGCTCCACAGGAGCCGGCTCCATTACACTCGGCGGAGCCGTAACCGCTAACGGTGGAAACCACACCAACAGCGGCAACGGCGCCAACGGCGGTATTATTACGATCAGCAACACAAGTGGATCTGTTGCAGTCAACGCAGCAGTCAGCAGCCTAGGCGGCACCGGCGGCACGAGCACCGGCGGCACCATTCAAATTTCAGCAACCAGTAACATCACCCAATCCGCCGCAATCAAAGGCAACGCCCTGAAGGTAGTCTCTGGCGGAAATGTGACTCTGACCAACACTTCGAACGATGTGGCTACTTTAGCAGGCGATCTGAGCAGCGGCACCGGATTCTTCAAGTATAAGGATGCCAACAACCTGACGGTGGGCACGGTCGGAACACTCGGCAGCCTGGGTGTCTCGGTGACCAGCAGAAGCGGCATCAACACCGACGCCGGACTGATCGAGGTGACCGCAA
>JAESTE010000126.1 GCA_016763735.1 Nitrospinaceae bacterium
AAATAAAAAGAGCAATCCAAAGAAACACAGGGACTTTTCTGGCCTTTAAAAAATGAATCACAATGCTCATACCCTGAACAAAATATATGACCATCATTACTACAAATAAATTCAGGCCTGCAACCGCCACCATTCCCTGCCCCAGGAATAATGCGGCACTGGATACTATAAAACCCCAAACTAAATTTTCCGGGCAAATCCATTCGGCGAACGTACGTTCCGAGAATAGTCCCGGCCCATAAATCCGTCCCCAAACAACCCGCAACAAACTGTAATTCGCCATGGCACTTACGAGAGAACCTATGAGTACAAATGCGGGATAAGCAGAAGCAAACCCACTCACAGCTTTCTCAACAAACGCCTTCATGTCGGCAATGTCTGCCTTACTATCGCCAGCCGCCTCAAGGGCTTCCATTGATTGAGCGAAATGCATGCGTATCTGCTTTTCAAAAAATTCTTTGACGGTGGTGTCTTGATCTCCCAACAGAGCCACCAGAAGCAAAATTGAAACCACCCCTGAAACCAAAGACGATGCACCTATGCACCAGCCTCCAGGAAATCGCGCTCGGATCATTTGGCCCATTACCAATGCCATCACAGCATATTCTGCCATGAACAACAACGCCTGCTTCTCGCCTATGAGGAACCAAAGAACGCCAAAAATCAGGACCATCAAAACTGCCGCAGCCTGTTTGCCTCGCTGCAAAAAAATAAAAACCAGCGGAAACGGCGACAGCACCCCAACCAGTGCCCCCAAAGGTGGAAAAACCGCCAGGGCAAATAAAAGCGCAAAAACCAGAACTACAGGGAGCAATAAATTTTGCGGCCGTTGTTCCTGGGTCAAAATCAGTGTTGAACCGAGAAAGGCAGTAAAGCAATATTGCGTGCTTTTTTAATTGCTCGAGTCAACAACCGTTGACACTTCGCGCAATTCCCTGAAATACGTGAAGGAACAATCTTACCTCTTTCAGAAATCAAGGGCTTCAATGCCTTTATGTCATGGAAATCAATATAAACTTTGCTTTCATCATCGTTACAAAAGCGACAGATTTTTGATGAAAAAAATGAACGTTTTTTTGTCTCAGCCATAGTTACCTTCTTTTATCTTTAGTTTAATTAAGACGGAATATCGTCAGCATCCGGAGCAGGTGTTGAGCCTGGGCCCATGTCCATCTTCGCACCTTGTTTGGTTAGGAATTGCACATTATTGGCTACCACTTCCAGCTTACTTCGCTTCTGTCCGCCATCGGCTTCCCAAGTCTGGTAGTTCAATCGTCCTTCAATAAATGCAAGGCTGCCTTTATTCAAATATTGGGCACAGTTTTCACCCAGCTTTGCCCAAACCGTAATATCAACAAAACAGACTTCTTCCTTCCACTCCTCGCCCTGCTTGAACTTTCTATTTACTGCAAGCCCAAAACTGGCAACCGCCGCGCCGCCCGAGGTATATCGAAGCTCGGGGTCTCTGGTCAGGTTTCCCATTAAGAGCACTTTATTGAATGAGGCCATTTTAAATTACCCGATTTTCATTTTTGTTTATGTTAGGAGAATTAACCCTTGTCCTCGTCATTCTTCGCTGTAGCTTTTTCGCCTGCAGCTTTTTCACCTGCAGCTTTTTCACCTTCTGCTTCATCTGATTCCTCATCCCGGCCCAATGCTCTTTCCAACTCATCATCGGCCAAATGGAGAACCATAAATTTGATGATGAGATCGAAAAGTTTATACTTCTTCTCCAGATCAAAAACACCAGAAGGCTCAAGGGTGTGATAAAGGTTAAGATAAACACCGAAACGGTTTTTCTTAACTCGGTAAGCAAGACGCTTCTTGCCCCATTTTTCAGTTTTCAGAATGGCTCCGCCATTGCTTTTAATAAACTCTCCTATTTTTGCGAGAGCTTCGTCAACGCGGGATTCTTCAATATCAGGTTTTAATATCAGGACACTTTGATAAGAACGCAACAGTAGGTACCTCCTCATGGGTTTAAAAAGGGGATGCTGAATAAATACAAATTCAAGCATTCCATTAGCCCCAACTCAAAAGTTGGAGCAAGGGGTTTTTATGGACTACTAAATTATCATATTTCGCCAAAAAGAGGTAATCTTTTCATAGACCAGCGGTAAAATCAAGAACTTATAAAAGAAGAGTGTTAACAACCCATGAATCAGCACCATTTTCTCTCTATACCAGCGATCTATTTGATTTCTGCCCTATTTGGATTATCTGGATGCGACCTACCCTCGCCACCACCGGACATGTTCTACAAATTCGATGTTATGCCAGTCGGGAAAGGCCCCTCTTATTTGCTGACCACAGACCTGAATTTGGATGGCGAGCCTGATCTGGTAACCGTCAACACCAAAGACAGCAGTCTCAGCCTACTTTATGGAAAAGGCGATGGAACATTCCATACTGCTCGTAACATAAGAGTCGCCGCAGAGCCCACCATGGTCACCTCCGGTGATGTCAACCGAGACGGCATCCCTGACCTTGTAGTGAATGCAAGAGGTGCTGAAATGTTCATCGTATTGCCAGGCAATGGAGATGGCAGTTTCAGAAAACCCATCCCCACAAAGACAGGAAAAGTTCCCTTAAACGTAATACTCGCAGATTTTAATAACGATGGAAAACTCGATGCCGCTGTGACTTTGACCTTCGATGAAATGGAAATTTTTATCGGCAGTGGTGATGGCTATTTCCACAAAGGCAAGACTTATTCGACCGGCTCTCGTTCTTTCTCAGGAGTCGCCGAAGATTTTAACGGCGATGGCAAACTGGATATAGCTCTGGCCGCCAGCAGTTCCAGTGCCAGTTCCATTCGAGTCTTCCTGGGAAATGGCAACAACACGTTTCAAAAACCGAAAGCTTATGCCAAACAACTCGTGCCGCTGGCAGTTATCCTCGAAGATATGAATGCGGATGGAAAACCAGACTTGGTATTCGCTACTGGCAAAGGCGATAACTTATTCATGCTCTACTCCAGGGGAGACGGCAGTTTTTCTGAACCCATTTCTTTTTCAGGGGGTGGTGGCCCCTTTGCCTTGACTGCAGGCAATTTCAATCGTGACAAACATAAAGATGTCGCCGTCGCCAATTCCCGTTCCAGCAGTTTTTCACTGGTCACTCGCAATGCCAATGGAACGTTTTATTATCCTACCCGTGACTATGTGATAGAGGGAGGCACCGTGCTGGCGATCACCAGTGGTGATTATAACCATAGCGGTATGAGCGATATCGCCGTTGCCAGCAATTTCAAAAATACCGTAGAAATTTACCTGCAACGACGAAGTTTTAAATGGCTATAGCCAACCCAAAAAGGTTCACAATAAAAACAATTTACTTTTGCAAATGCCATAAAAAAAGGCTGACAGGTAAATGCCATTATTTTTTACTAGTCGGGAAGAATCCCGAGACATACAAATTCTTTAATACGTAGATGTGACGTCAATATATTCCGTAACAGATTTCACCCCTTCGGTATTCTTGATAATAGATAGAACCAACTGCTCCTCAGCATCGCTACCCGCTTCGCCAATCACATAAACTTTATTCAACACCGAGCGATAAAAATAGTTTACCGAACTCACGTTTGTATCCGTCAATAATTGCACTTTGATTTTAGTTTCTATCCAGAAATCATTCACCGCTTGCCCTGCACCACTTTTTTCCTCATCGCCCTTTTCTTTCTGGTCGCGTCGCGCTTCTTTTTCTGCTTTCGTAACAATTTGAATTTCATTATGCAGAGATTTAATTCGGGAATCCTCGCGAGCGAGATTTTCAATGGCAGAGCGAACATTACTGTCATCTAATGTTCCGGTAATCATGACGCGTTGTTCCCAGACATCAACACTGACATCGAGCAACAAACCTTTGTCTTTATTTTTAACGCGATCCAGAATACCCGAATGGATTTTAGCGTCGGTGACCTGATCTTCGGTACTGCGGTTTTCCCATGCCTTTTGTGCGGCTGAAGTTACTATAGACGCACAGCCGGACATGAATATTAATAATCCGGTCAACAAAACCGCTGACAACGCTCTGACATTTTTCATTTTCATTCCCCCCTTCTGAATAGGTTTTTGCTATTTCTGCTTCCCCCGCCAAGGGGAATTTTAAGCTAATTTCTGATTATTGAAAAAAGAAGAAAGATTATCAATCAATTTGTAGAGAGCGTAGGAATTATCCTACACAGGGTGACTGTTTAATGCTAACTTGATAAATATCTGCGAAGCGATACTAACTGCGGGATATGGTTACCTCTGAGCGAATGTGCGAAAAAAAAACACGCGCCAAGTATAGGCAATTTTTTCGCGTCTATTACTTTCAAGCTGAAACAGATAGCGCATTAAATCTGAATCTTGTT
>JAESTE010000127.1 GCA_016763735.1 Nitrospinaceae bacterium
ACACCCTTATTCAAGAAGCTGTGGAAGAATTGGGTTGGGCCGACAATGTATCGTTCATAAAAAACAATGTTGATCTGGAAACCAACGCAACGTTCGGGTGTCATGAGAATTATCTCGTCGGGCGGGGCTTCCCTTTCGATGAACGAGAAAATCTAAAACTACTATCCTCATTTTTAACAACACGACTAATCTATTGCGGGGCCGGGCGCATTGGTTCCTGCGACCCACATCCGTTTCGCGATTGGGATGGTGTCTCGCCGCAGGAGGAAGCGGTAGACGAACAAGTTGATTTTCAGATTTCGCAACGTGCGGATCATATCCCCAACGAATTTTATCGATGGGTACAATACAACCGCGCCATCGTAAACACACGCGATGAGCCATTATCTGATCCCAGCAAATACCGGCGCATTCATCTTCTCGTTGGCGACTCCAATATGAGCGAGTTTGCTACAGCCATGAAAATGGGCACCACCACTCTGATGCTTGAAATCATGCAACTGGGTGTAGCAAAGAAAGAATGGATTCTTTCCGATTCCGTTCAGTCCATGCGTTCCATTTCCCGCGATCAAGAGTTCAAGTGGAATGTGATCCTCGCTTCCGGTGCTCAGTCCACTGCCTTAGAATTACAGCTTGATATGCTGGACACCTGCAAAAAACATCTCGCCGGGACAGATCAAGAAACAGACTGGATACTTGAAAATTGGGAATCGGTATTGACCGATCTGCCGAAAGGACCCGAAGCCGTATTAGGTCGTGTGGACTGGGCCAGCAAATATTGGATGCTCAGCGAATTTAAAAATGAAGAAAACCTGGACTGGCACGACCCTTGGCTAAAAAGTCTCGATCTCGAATACCATAATTTAAATAAAGAAAGCGGTTTGTTTTGGGGGATTAGAAGCCAGCGGCGACGGCTTTCGCAAAACCACGGATGCCGCAGTAGATCATGCAAAGGTAAATCCGCCACGCGGCACCCGCGCCCAAGGTCGTGGTGAGCTCATCAAACAATTGATCAACCAACACTCGCATATGAGCTACCTGATAGACTGGATTGGATTCCGCCTCAACAAAACGGATGATCCTTTTCTGATGCTCGATCCATTTATTACTTACAAAGAAGATGTCATCGAGCATATGAAACAATTTGAGTCTGGTTATTCACCTGCTAGCGAAAATACAGAGGAAAAACCCTTTCGAGAATCTCGCAAGAAAGGGCAGGATGAATAACGATTGCCTGTTTTGTAAAATCAGCGCGGGGTCTATTCCATCAGAAAAGGTTTATGAGTCTGATACATTGTTTGCCTTCAACGATATCAATCCCCAGGCACCCACTCATATTCTGATTGTCCCGCGTGCCCACCACGCCACTTTACTGGATGTAGAAGAAACCGACCATGAAATAATGGGCTCTATCATCTCTGTTGCCAATCAGTTAGCAAAAGAACGAGGACTGGACAAATCCGGCTATCGGCTTGTGGTAAACTGTGGAGAAGGAGCCGGACAATCCGTGTTCCATATTCATTTTCACCTTTTGGGCGGTCGCCCTATGCAATGGCCGCCAGGCTAAACTCATGGTCAGCGCAGAACAACTCTACGAAAAACTCAAAGATATCCATGTTGGCAATCCCATCTGCCAGTTCACAAAAGAGAACTGTGAGCTGTTGCTCCCAACTATTGAGCGCATTGAAAAACTCAAGCGCGAAAAAAATGCCATTATCCTGGTGCACAATTATGTTGCGCCGCAAATTTTTTACAGCGTTGCCGATTTCACAGGTGACTCCTATGGGCTGTCTAAAAATGCAAAAGAATCCGATGCCGATATCATCGTTTTTTCCGCAGTTCGATTCATGGCAGAAACCGCTAAAATACTCAATCCCGAAAAAACAGTGCTCGATCCAAATCCAAATGGAGGTTGTTCACTAGCCGACGGCATCACCGAATCCGATGTTATTAAATTACGGCAACAGTTTCCCGATCATACTTTCGTCTGCTACATAAACACCACCGCAGCGGTGAAGGCACAATGTGATGTTTGCGTCACATCATCCAATGTTTATAAAATCATAGAAAAAATACCGAATGATAAAATTTATTTTCTCCCCGACAAATTGATGGGGGAAAATGTAATCCAAAATCTAAAAGCAAAGGGCGTTAATAAAGATATCGAGTTATGGGATGGGACCTGTTACGTCCACGAAGAATATCAGCCTGAAAGTATCGATCAGGTACGACGTAACTTTGAAGATGTCGAAATTCTTGTCCATCCCGAGTGCAGTTCAGCGGTGGTCAACAAAGCCGATTATGTGGCTAGCACCAGCCAGATGCTCAACCATGTGCGCGAATCTAAACGAGACTCTTTCTTCCTGCTCACCGAGTGTGGGTTGACCGGAGTCCTGCAATCCGAATTCCCCGAGAAAACCTTCGCAGGCAGTTGCACGATGTGTAAATATATGAAATCCAAT
This sequence comes from Nitrospinaceae bacterium, assembly GCA_016763735.1. Classification (GTDB taxonomy): domain Bacteria; phylum Nitrospinota; class Nitrospinia; order Nitrospinales; family VA-1; genus UBA8687. The sequence goes on from JAESTE010000127.1 coordinate 2,463, forward strand.
TCCCTGGAAGACATATTGAACGTCCTCGAAAACCCAAGTCCACAAAGCATCATCGAAATAGCCCCCGAAACGCAAAAACGCGCCCTCCAATGCGTAAATCGCATGTTTGACTACTCAGCCCACTAGCGTAGGAGGCAGATAAATCTGCTAACTGGGGCTTTTTTAGCCTTTGACCGTAGATTTCCTAGCATCCCCACCTTGTAATAAACCCCTTGTTTTTTCGAGGCCTATAAGACCTGCCAAATAAAGGCTTAAGTCATTTTTTTCAGCCGCCGATAAGATAATACAGGGCAAGGATAGCCCGGAATTAAACATCTTTTCGGTGGAGGATGACTCAATGGTTGAAGGCACTGGCAGTTTAGGACAATCGATTTTAAATAACATCGCGCGACAGGCGCAGCAGAATTTCAAATTGGCAGACACCGATAAGTCGGGTGGACTCGATAAAAATGAAGTTCAAGTCCGAGCAGAAAAAACAGGACAGGGACAAAAAGTTATCGATAGTTTTGAGTCCATTGACACGGATGGAAACGGTGAACTAACGCAAACGGAATTGCAGTCTTTTCGCCAGGCACAAGGCGGCAGGAATCCGGAGCAATTATTGAATCAACTTCAAAATATTTTTGAACGATCAGGAATTAACACAGGCAGTATCGTAGATTTTTTGAGTAATCAGGCATCTAAGGATAACTCACTGAATTCACTCCTACGTGACACCACCAACCTCGATGCTTTGGTCGAGTCTCGGATAAATGAAATTTTCACTTCAGCAGGTATAACAGGTAGCACTACGGAACCTGGAGATTTGACCTCACAAATTTCCACGTTCATTTAGTTCATCACAACTACCTCCTTGTGATGATGTTGAAAGGGGTCAGCGAAAAATTTCGCTGACCCCTTTTTTCCGCCCTCTGGCGAGGGGGGAAATAGGTCTATTCCCCTCTTCTAGAAATATTCTTCAAGCATGTGAACAGGAAAGCTTTTCTCCTTTTCTAGAAGCAAAACAATTCCAGTCCACTCACTACCGTTCCGACCTATTACCAGCGGCGGTTCGCCGCTAGAAGAGGCCTTTTATGGCGTTGCCAATATCTTCAGCCTTTCCGTCCAGGAGTTTTTCTGGGTCACCAATGCCTTTTTCGAGTTTTCCTTTCAGATCTTTGGCGACTCCTTCAATCGCTTTTTTAGCCTGATCGAGGCCAAGAGTGCCTACGGCTTTATTGATATTCTGCCGGAGAGAAGTGATAATTTTATTTGTGACTTCGCTGGGGGTAGCACCGCCCTTATCTTTCCCTATATCATTCAGGTTCAAACCGGGCAGACTCACTGACATAGACTTACCATTCAAGAAGGAAGCGCTGATGTTGATCTTGCCATCACGAATAATGAGTTTCTCGATAATGAGTTTTTTCTGTTTTTTATCAGACGGTTCCACTTCCTTTTTTTCATAAGGGTCGGACTTTGAAGGTGTTGAATAAGAATCTACATTCTTTTTAATTGCATCGATATTGCTACCATTGGCGCCCACTTCATAGGTGATTTCAGGACCCGCGATAACGATCTCTTTTATCACCACCGTATCTTTTGTAATACTTGCTATATCAAGAGTCAGGCTGACTTCTGAAAACTCGAATGCACTAGGGGTCTTAAAAGGTTTCGGGTTGGCCACCTTCAGGCCATACAATGAACCTTTCCCGGTAGTCGCCGATATCACCGTTTTATCCAGGCTGACTTCTGTCTTCGTAATTTCAGAACCAAAATGCTCAACGGCTTCGGTGATGATAGAGTCGAGCGATGAGAATAAAAGGAACGCCAGCATCACACCGACAATTCCCAAAACCCCACCAATAATAATAAATTTCTTCATATTGAAACCCCTTTAAAGTTAATCCCACAAAGTGGGTTTAGTTCCTCGTGGCTTGCCACGCCTGTTAAATAAAAATATTTTTGGGATACCCCGGCTGCTTGCGGCGGGGTCGTTCATTCTATTTTTTTATTTTTTAGTACATCTTCTTAAAAATGATCGGGAGGATGATTGCCAGCATTACTACCATGCCAATAAAATGTTCCCAACTTTGAAACATTGATATCTCCGTTGTTTTAAAAGTCTAACTATTTAGGCCCGGTCATTTTTTCAGGCCTCACTTTTTCATCGAACTCCTCAGCAGTCAACAATCCCAACGCCACGGCAGATTCTTTCAGGGTGGTATTTTCCTGATACGCTTTTTTGGCAACCTTTGCGGCATTGTCATAGCCAATATGCGGATTGAGTGCGGTGACTAACATGAGCGATCCGTTGAGGTGCTTTTCTATTTGCGTTTTGTTGGGTTCGATTCCAACGACACAATGATCGTTGAACGATCTGCACGAATCGGCGAGGAGACGAATAGATTGCAACAAGTTATAAATCATTACTGGCTTGAATACGTTTAATTCAAAGTGCCCCGATGAGCCACCGATACTGATCGCGGTATCATTTCCAATTACCTGCGCAGCCACCATGGTCATCGCCTCCGACTGCGTTGGGTTCACCTTGCCTGGCATAATTGAACTTCCGGGTTCATTCGCGGGTAATGTGATCTCGCCAATACCGCATCGGGGTCCAGATCCCAACCAACGGATGTCATTAGCAATTTTCATGAGAGAGCAAGCGATGGTTTTCAATACACTGCTGGTTTCAACGATAGCATCGTGCGCCGCAAGCGATTCAAATTTATTGGGAGCCGTCACAAATGGGCACCCTGTAATATCTGCAATCTGTTTTGCAACTTTTACAGGAAAGTCGCGATGCGAGTTGAGCCCAGTACCAACAGCCGTTCCCCCCAGTGCAATCTGGTACATACGTGGCATGCACCCATTGATGCGGTCGAGTGAATATTCCAGCTGGGTGGTGTAACCGCTGAACTCCTGCCCCAACGTGAGCGGCGTCGCATCCATTAAATGGGTACGCCCGATTTTAATGATATCTTTGAATTCGGTAGTTTTTTTTCGGAACGATTCGGAGAGTGTAGTTAAAGATGGGATCAAGGCGTCACGAATGCGCTCAACCGCCGCAATGTGCATCGCAGTGGGAAACGTATCATTGGAAGACTGGCCCATATTTACATGATCGTTAGGGTGCACGGGGTCCTTAGAACCTATCACTCCTCCCGCCAACTCAATACCACGATTGGCGATAACCTCATTACTGTTCATGTTCGTTTGCGTCCCACTTCCTGTTTGCCAGACACGTAACGGAAAATGTTCGTCGAGTTTTCCATCAATGACTTCATCGGCGGCTTTAGCGATCAAGTCTTTGATATTTTCCGGCATCAACCCCAGTTCAGCATTGACCAGAGCAGAAGCTTTTTTAAGAATACCCATGCCACGGATGAGTTCGCGGGGCATGGTTTCTACGCCAATATCAAAGTGGATCAGCGACCGCGCGGTTTGCGCACCATAATAGCGATCGGCGGGAACTTCGATTTCTCCCATGCTGTCCGTTTCCATCCGGGTTTCCATTTTTCTCCTCCTTAATTTTTAAAATAGTCTGCCGCTTCCGGCATCTGTTCTTCAATATAGATTCTGAATTTTTTTAACAATCGCTGTTCTGCCTGACGAACTGCCTCACGGGTGACCCCTCTTTCGTCCCCGAGCTCCTGTAACGACAGCGGGGATTCCGAAGGCACTCTTTTTTCTAAAATTTCAATTTCTCCCGGTTTCAATTCGGATTTAAATCCTTCAATTTTTTGCTTAAGAATTTCCCGAAACTGGTCAATCTCAGCTCTTTTTTCAAGCGACTTGCCATCACTCAGAGATTGTGCCGGGGTCATGGAACTGTCAGGACGGGTCGGGGTATCCATAGAGACATCGACCGCACCAATGCTGGCTTCCACATCGATGATTTCACCTTCATCCACTCCGAAATGTCCTGCCAGCAACTTGGTGGAAGGGTCAAATCCTTCCCGTTCCAATCGTTCTTTTTCCTTTTTCAGATTGAACAATAATTTCCGCCGGGAATTTGTGGTGCCCACCCGAACCAACCGCCAGTTGTCCAAAATATATTTCAATATATAAGACTTGATCCACCACGTAGCATACGCTGACAAGCGAACTCCCCGGAACGGATCAAAATTTTTGACTGCTTTCATCAAGCCGACATTACCTTCCTGAACCAGATCCATGAGGCTCTGCCATTCACGCTTAAAGGTCATGGCAATTTTAACAACAAGCATCAAATTAGCCGTTGTCAACTGGTAAGCCGCATCGACATCCCCCGTTTCCTTTAGGCGGATCGCCAATTCCTTTTCTTCTTCTTCGGAAAGTATCGGGTATCTTTTTGCTTCCTGAAGATAGGCCGCAAAAGGGTCGAGAGGAACCAGCCTCTCTTCGCGCCGCACAGCGGGCACCAGAGACTTCTTTTTACTCTTAACTTTTTCAGGCTTGTCGTTCATATATTAGAAAGCGCTTTATTTTTTTGGATTATCCCAGGTTGTATCTTCAAGTCTTTATCTTTACAATAGGGACATGGCCCGTTTAGCATTATTTGGAATTGCAGTTGCTATTGTCATTCTTGTGGCTCGCCTGATTTTCCCATCGAGCTCCAAAGAGCCTAATCCAACAGAAATGGTACAAGATCCCAATAACGGCGTGTACATCCCAAAAACAGAAGCAATAAAAAAGACGATTAACGGCAAAGAGTATTATTTTTCAAGCGAACAAAGTGCCGAAGATTACATTAACAAAAATCAAACGAAAACGGATTGAATAAGTTTGCCCTTGGTATTATAGCAAAGGAATTCACGTAAACCGGAGAAACAGGAACCCCAGATATGCGCATTGAAATTTCAGAAAATTTGATTAGAAATAAATATTTAGCGAGATGTATGGTTGCTGTTTTAACGATATGCTTTCTG
>JAESTE010000128.1 GCA_016763735.1 Nitrospinaceae bacterium
ATAGGCCTGCTAGGGGGTACCTTTGATCCGGTGCATACAGGACATTTGCATCTTGCCGGACAAGCGCAAAAATTTTTCAATCTGGAAAAGGTGGTGTTCATACCTGCATACCGTTCTCCACATAAATTAGCTCTTGAGCCGGTATCCTGCGAACATCGTCTGGCCATGCTCACTCTAGCACTTGACGGCCTGCCCCGTTTTTCTATGGATAAAATTGAAATAAACAAGAATGAGGTTTCCTATACAATTGAAACCCTGAAAGAATTGCAATCAAATCACCCTGATTGGAATATGTTCCTCATATTAGGGGCGGACGCATTTCAGGCTATTGATACATGGAAGCAATGCTCGCAGCTTCTGGATTATTGTAATCTTTTAGTGGGCACTCGACCTGGTGCCGAATTACAGGTTTCAGATACGGTTAAAAATAAACTTGCCCTCAGCGCCTCAGCAACGGATGTAAAGGTTTTTAAAAACCTCAAGAAAGGAACCGGGGTAACCTTTTTTCAAATATCCCCTCTTGATATTTCATCTAAAGAAATTCGCCAACGAATTCACAGGGGAGAAGAAGTTAAAAACTTGTTGCCCCCTTCCGTTGATCATTATATTATGCAACATCGACTTTACTGAAATGATTTCCCTCCAATTTAGTGGCTTGAATGACAGAAAAATTTAATGCTGTGCAGCAATTAGCTGTGGATGCTGCATCTGAAAAAAAAGCTTTTGATATCCTCATTCTGGACCTTCGGAATAGGTCGGATCTTACAGATTCATTTATGATCTGTAGTGCTAATTCAAAGGTTCAAGCACAATCTATCGTCAATGCCATCCTTGAAAAATGCCACCAGGCTAAAATCAAACCCTTGGGAGTCGAAGGTTACTCGGGCGGATATTGGATTGTGGTCGATCTCGGAGATTTAATAGCCCATGTTTTTCATAAAGAAGCTCGTCTTCATTACGACCTCGAACGTCTATGGGGAGATGTTCCAGTTATCAAGGCAGTGGGCGAATAACAATCCCTATCATCACTGATGGAAAAATGAAAAAAAATAAATTAAAACAGTTGCAAGTGCTTTTACAAAATATTCGCACGGAAATCGTTGGCGATGTTGAAAAAGCAAACCTGAACGACAAAGAAACTGAAACAGAGCATATGGCTGATATCAGCGATGATGCTGCACGCTCCTACGACCGCAAGTTACAAGGAGATCTGGAAGAACAGGAATGGAATAAATTAAAACAAGTGGAAGCGGCATTAGAAAAAATTGTACAAGATGAATATGGAGTCTGCGAACAATGCGAAGCAGAAATTCCTGAAGCTCGGTTAGAAATATTGCCTTACGCAGAATTTTGCACCCAATGCCTGAGTGAAATTGAAAAAAATGATGCGGCTTCTCTTGACGACCAGGAAATCCAAAACACCAGGGAGTCCTAACCTTGTCCTTAAAGCATATTGTTGTTTCCGTCCTGTTTGTTTTCTTTTCTATATATGTTGCGTTTTTAAATCCGCATGAATCCACATTCCATTTAACACAGAGTCATACTTTCAAACTGCCAACGGTTATTCTTTTGCTGGCAGCAGTTTTTACAGGCGTGCTGATCAGCATTGCAACATTCTGGACTTTCAATTTAAAAAACGCTTTCTTCCGTTGGAAAACAGATTTTCAAAAAAGTAGAGTTGAAAAAAAACACAGTCGACTCGAAGGTTTGTTTAAAAAAGCTGGGAATTTGTTTTTATGCGGAAGACTCGATAAGGCCTCGACGGTTCTGGATAAAGTTCTGAATGCTGCACCGGGCCATGTTGAAGCCTTGAATCTTAAAGGAAAAGTCCTTTGCGCTGAAGGGAAGAGCTCCCAAGCTGTCAGTTTACAGAAAAAAGCCCTGGCGGAAGATCCTCAAAATATTTCTGTGTTGTTTGATTTGGCAACAACTTATGCTGAAACAGGTCACACCGATGACGAAATAAACCTGCTAAAAAAAACACACCGTGACAACCCGAAAGCCGCCCAGCCTTTGTTTCGCCTTCGCGATGCTTATCTTAAAAAACAGGACTGGAAGAACATTTTAATCGCCCAAGATAAAATTCTACCTCTTATTAGAAACAATAAAGAAGAATGGGATGAAGAATTAAAAAATAAAAGCCGCTTCCTTTATGCCCGAGGCAAACAGCAATGGGAAGAAGACAGGCGTGATCTAGCTATATCCGATTTCAAACAAGCTTTAAAAGCATGGGACAAAAATTCTGATGCACACCTGTTTCTCGGTGATGCATATCTGGAAACCGGAAAATCTAAAACAGCACTTAAAAAATGGATTGCAGGGTTTGAGCAGACTCAAAATACCGTCTGTCTGATCCGGGTGCAAAAAGTAGTTTGTTTGGAAGGAGGGGACCCGCAAGAACTCATTCAAATATACCAAAAAGCCATCAACCCAAACCAGCCACAGGAAAGTTATAAATATGTCCTGCTACTTGCTGTTTTATACCTGGAACATGGACAGGCTGAAAACGCCAAAAATATCCTGGAAGAAAATCAGACAGATCATGAACTGCTAGGTTCTTTGTTGCTGACCCACGCTCGTCAGCCTTCAAACAACGGATCAAATTTTGATTTAATAAAAGAAGCCATTTTCGCCCACTAGCATGGCCCCCTTAGCAGGGGAGGCAACTTGTAAAGACTTTAAATTGCCACTGAAAATTTGCTATTCTTCTCAGAAGGATATTTGCTCTTTAATGCGCCCAGAAAATTCTGAATGCTTATAAAATTAATGCAGAGTCACTTCCCACGCTAGTGGGGAATGCAGAGTCGGCTCTCGCGTTAGTGGGATTTGAATAGTTGGTGGCTGAGGATTTTACTATTCTTCATAAAAATCCAAGTAGAAACCAGCACATTTCCTTTCAGGGAGAAATATAATCCTTTATCCGGATAACGGGCAAGGCTGGCACTCATCGATTGAGGCACACCATATTTTTTGATTAATTTTGGAACCTTGTCCCCCATCTTGATTCCATTTGCGAACTGCCCTTTGAAAGTCGGCAACAACTCAATCGCTTCAACCTTTTGTTTTCTATTTAAGGTATGAATCACCACGCCATGCGTGGCATATTTAATAGAGATGCTGTCGAGACTCGGTTCGGTCCCTCGTTTGACATTGATTTTTTTTGGAACCCCCAATAAGGTAATGGCTTTGTCCAGAGTCATACCGATCTTAAGATTTTTTCCAACCACAAAACCTTTGAGTTTCTTTTTATCAACTTTCGCCTGTTTTTTTATTACCTTGGCGACCGCTTTTGGTTTTTCTCCGGCTGCTTTTTTAACGGACTCAGGAGCCGCAAACCCCAAAGAGATGGGGACAATAATTAAAACAAGCCATACTGCGAAAAAATATTTCGTAATCTTCACCGGTATCTCCTTTCAATAACAAACCGCGGATAACCAGCCGTAAAAACTCAGGCTATGATTGGAATTCAGACAGTATACCTCGCGGCATAAAAAAATTAAACATTTATTTTCAAATAGTTAACGGTTTTTTCGAGGTTAACCAAAATCGCCTAATCTGCGAAAAACCCAAGGGTTTGGGAGGTCAGGACAGGTAATAATCAAAAAATATCATCAGGAAGGTTTTTGCGACGATCGCGCTTGGATCGGGTTTTTTCTTTTTGAAACTTTCTCCATTGAGCCCGATCTTCTTTCGAAGGAACCATATCCTCTTCATCCTCCCAAGAATCAATGGCGATCGGTTTTAAAATTTTCTTTGTTTCTTTGGGTTGGTAACGCTTTGCTTCTTCTGACTCCTTGACAGTCAAAGCCGTTTCCATATCAGCGAGAGGCTTCATGTCTTTTTTCATGCGCCGCTGAAACAAAGCCTCACCTCTCAAACGAATTTCACGGCTATTGACCAGACCACTTTTTAAGTTTTCAGGAATGACTTGCGCTCCATAAACTGCTCCGCCCCACGCACCCGCTAATGCGCCCAGCTTTTCGGTTTCTCTTCCCTGTGTCAAAATAGATGCAAGCAAAAATTTGTTTTCATGGCTTAACAACCAATGCAAAGCTAACGGGATTAAAGTCAGGACAAATCCCTGGGAGGCATGTTGTATCTCGCGTTTTGTATAGGCCGAAGCATTATCAACAATCCATTGCAATGCTTCTTTTTCTGATTTCCCCAATTGGGGAATCAATCCTTCCAGAGTTTGGCTGAAAGCATTTTTTGATTTAGCTATCGACTCATCTTCGAATACATTTACTCTGTCCTGATATTCCTTCTCGGCTTGAGTACAAATTTCTGCAGCTTCCTGCAAAATTTCTTTTCTCTGGGAAATGAGTTCACCTTCTTGCAAGGTCAAAAATCGTGTAACGAGAAATCCATTCAGGACGGTACCAACAACTTCCTGCGGGTGGCTACTAAAAGTCAGAGCCAAATCTAAACATTGAGTCGCCAGAGTTTTCGACCACTTTTTATGAAACAAGGCGAGAGGAACAGATAGGGAAGTGAATAATGCAGTTGCGGAACTTTGAGGAGTCGATTCTGCATTGAGTTGATCATCTAACAGGTCAACGGCTTTCCACAAACAGCTCTCGGAACTTCGGAATACTCCAAAATGATTTTCGGGACCTCCTTTGGAAAGGCTCTGGATATTTCGTGAAGTTTCTTCAAGAAACTTTTTTTTATTTGTCAGAACGCCATCGCAAACAGCAAGGGCGCATTGTGTGGGCGCGCCATACAATCCTTTCATGCGATAACGCTTGATGCCCTTTCCCACTACTTTTTTTACATCTTTATAATCCTCGACGGCTCCAAATATTTGGCCGATCGCTTCGGGTTTCAATCCATTCACGGCACGGCCCATGGCATCACCTACAGCCATTCCCAGAAAGCAACCCATGACTTTGTCGGGATCAGATTCCATACAGATTCAAAAGTTATTAGGGGTTAAACAGAAAGAAGTTCGGTCGGATGGTTCTGCTGTGCCAAAATCATTTTCGGAGTCGATTCTCCGAGAGCCTGCAAGGCGGTAATTTTTGCAATTTCAGGGTGGTTGTTAGTTTCACTCATATGCATCAATACCACCAATTTCAAACCGGGGTGCTTTACGGATGCCAATATTTCTCCACAGGCCTCATTGGAAAGATGGCCGATATCACTTCTTATCCGCTGCTGCGTAGCCCAAGGGTAAGGACCCGCCTCCAACATCGAAATATCATGATTGGCTTCGACCAATAGCGCATCGAGGTTTTTTAATTTATTTTTAACTTCATGGGTGACCCGCCCCAAATCTGTAGCGATGCCGAGACTCTTGCCTCGATAACGAATAACAAAAGCAACAGACTCTTCCGCATCGTGGGGAGTCGAATAAGGTTCTACAGAAAGTTCACCAAAATGCACCGGCTCATTTGCACGAATGGTATTTAAGGAGTTGATCTTTCCTATTGAATTATTTGCGCGCCGCCATGTTCCTTCAGTCGTATATAAAGGAATATCGTGTTTTCTTAAAAGCGGTCCGATACCGCGAATGTGATCCGTATGTTCATGCGTTGCGAACACCGCATCCATGCCGGTAAAACTGCGGTCAATATGTTCCATGCGCCCAGAAAGTTTTTTTCCGCTCAAACCAGCATCAATCAAGATACGTTTTTCGCCTGCTTCGATGTAAACCGAATTACCGCCACTGCCACTGGAAAGAATCGAAAACTTTAAAATGGGGAGGACCTCTTGAGGAGAGAGAATTACCGAAAAATCGCCTGAAGTTTATTGTAAAATCAGAACTTGTAGAATTGTACCATAGAATAGAAATAACTGAAGAGGAACCCAACAATTAAGGAACTCTTAGGTTTCCTGCCAGGAAAGAATTGAAACCTTATTACTTAAAACCGGGGTGACTACGTCCCCGTTATAGGTTATGGTCAATCCTCCAGAACCATCAGTCTCTGTTCCGTTAACCGTGTTGTCTGAAGTGGTTAAATTCTTGGTGATAAGGGCTCCTTCTATGTTAGCGCCTCCAGAAAGGGACGCCTGATCCTTGCATGCAATTATGCCCTGGGTGTCCTGGTCCAAACTGTTTATCTTGATATCATTTTCCGCGATTAAAAAAAGATTTTGCAGGTCTGGCGTGAGAGCAGAATCTTTCCAATTGGAAATGTATGCGTTTCCTGTCCAGGAAATACTTTCTTCAACCACAAGAGTAATTTCCCACGGGGTGCCTGAACTGCCAATCGAATTAGCTCTAAAATCATCCTTAAAATACAGGAACGCTTGATTAGGAACCTCTGTACCAATGGCAGAGTTACCCCCTACTGACCAACCCTGGGTATTATGGTGGGAAAACCCGTCAAAAATTGAGTTGGCTTCTACCCCGGTTGTTATGGAACCATCCGCATTTCTCTGATCAATGGTTCCATCATCATTAAAAATATAATCCGCATACTGCTCAAAGTCGGATGGTTCAAAGGTTGGAACGAACTCTGTGGATGCACCCCCGGCAGAACCACAAGTTGAACCTGAACAGGTTCCCGATGAGCTGGACCCTTCCGAGATGGTAGGGGTCCCTGTCTGGGTAAAATCGCTATTGGTGTGCACGGACCCATTGGTTCCGGTAATCGTTGTTGAACTTCCCGCAACCTTTACATCGCCTTCCGATAGGATGGCAAATTGAGAGGTAAACAAGGGTCGATAAATAACTGCTTCGATGGTGGCCGTAACGCCACTTATGGTTCCGGTAGAGGTAAGGATGACACTGTTGTCGGTATCAACATCATTATCTCCATCCCCTTCAGCGTTATCATCAATGGTAACCGTATAGGTTCCTCCTCCACTGCCAAGGGCAATGTTGGAAAACGTTCCCGTTGGCCAGTCGCTGCCGCCTACCAGTTCATCATCAAAGCCATTGTCTACTTCCCCCGGGCTGTTACCGCTGGAATCATAATTAAAATAGTTTAAGGCCATTTGGATTCCTGCTTCGGCAATATAGGTTGCCTGACGAGTTTCGACATAATTTTTGGTCCGGGTGATATCATCGGACGCCCATCTAATGGTGGTAATAATCAACAGAGACAATACAGTCAAAAAAACCAAACCTGCAATCAGGGCAATACCTTTTTGATTGGGAAGAGGCACAAAACCTAAAACGTTTTTTTTGTAATACCCATTTTGAGAATGATCGTCTCTTGCCATCGCATTAATTCCTTAAAGAAATATCCGTGCTGAAGTCCTGGGTAATATCTGAGTCTTGCGAGTCCTGCATGGTGATCGTAATACCAATTATTTTTACCAGAGTTGTCTGGGTTTCTCCAAGAAAATCAAAAACCAGGTTCGACACATCACTCATAACAATAACCGGGGTTCCCCCATCGATGGTTCTCTTTATATCGGTTCCGTCCAAAGCGATGACAACGTCATTATATTTATTGATGGTTACAAGTTTTGAATTTATCCCGTATGAATAGTTATTCGCCAGACCACTTCCCAAAGGAATATTGGTGGCTGAAGGCGTTCCATCCACAGTGTTCAGCTCTGAATCTCCATAGCTGGGGTTGTATATAATAATTTTATCGTTATCGCTGAATGTGTCACCATCTTCAGCCACGGTGATCGCTGTGTCATCGGCGCTACCTCCATCCGCAGCGCTGGCGGGTGTCGAAGCGCGTACATTATCCAAATTGGCGCGGTAAGAAATCGTTGATGAATTTGCAACCGGGTCAGGGGCCACAAATCCTTCATTTGGGGGTAACCCATATCCAATCTCTTTCAGTTCTTCGGCAAGAACTTTAATCGCGTGGCGGCCTTTGGCACGTAAATTGGTAGACGCGTTTTCCGTTCTTATAACATCGTCCTGTTTAGTGAAGACGTATACGACCACGCCCAGAACAACGACTCCGAGTACTCCGGCGATCATAAGTTCAATTAGGGTAAACCCACGCTCAGTCTTCAAAAAACTGGATTTTTTTTTCATAACTTATTCCTACTGAGATACCTGAGTATCAAGGGTAACCGAATTACTTCCATCCCATGTGACCGTTACCGACACCGCATAAAATTGATACAACGTCGCATCATCGGTAATCGTCCAGGTACGCGTATATATGGCATTCGAAACTCCCGTGTCTCCTACCTCATCCACCAATTCGCCTCCAGTATTTTCACTCCAGGTTTCTGAAGATTCTGTTGGAGAATCAAGGGTATCCGCCCCTGCCAATGAAACGGTTGAGGCGATGTTTTTAATGGACTCGATTTTGTCTTGGGCCAGAGTCACGGCTACGGACTTTTTTTTACTTTGTGCATTTTGGTGCGTAACATTTCCAGTAGCTAAACCATAGGCAATCATTCCTCCTGCAACAATCAAAGCCGAAATGATAATTTCAATTAGAGTAAAACCGGAATTATTTTTTAAATGATTCATATCTTGAGTCATATCTCTAAGTCTAAACAATAAATACGGGTCTGCCCTATCAATTATGGTCGGAAAACCCTATCAAGCAATCCCCCGAATGGGGGGGATAGATTCTTGCATTCAAACCCTTAATCATTCCCATTGAAATGCCGGAAGTTGTTTTTTTATCAATCAGACAGAGTAAGGGAATTAATTTTTTCTTGATACTTTTTAATTTTCTTTTCCTCCGTCTCCATGTGTTTCTTATATCTTTCAATAATTTGACCCAGAGATTCTTTTGTGTGCCAGTCCTTGGGCTTTTCACCTGACATTTCCATTTTATCGATTTGCTTCTGCTTCCGATTCCATGTTTCCCTGGATTCTTGCAGGATTTTTTTGTAGGACTCTTTTTTCTGCGCCAGACTTTTAACAGGTTCTTCTTTTTTTTGTGCGGACTTTTGTTTCAGAGATTCATCAATGCCAGTCTGGTCTTCTTCCAACTCAGGACGTAAAGGTTCATCCTTATCAGGAGGGGGCTGCTTCTTTTCAACGGGTAGGGGAGGTAATTCGCGAAAGGTTTCTATTTTCGCATCTTGAGTTTGGGGTACCAGGCTCGGATCATTGGTAAAATGGGTTTTTCCATTTTCATCGACCCATTTATAAATCTTTGCATGTGCAGGAAGACTGCTCAATAAAAAACCGTAAATGGCAATTGCTATCCATAGCGTTTTCATCGGCTGCATATTACCGTAGAATTATTAGAATATGAAATGGCTCGCTCTAAATAATGGCAATAATTTTTACAAGGGATTAACCGCAACATTATCGAAGGTAGTGGTGTTGGTGGTTGTGGTCATTCCTATTTTCCCCTCGGTATAGGATGAATCCGTCGCGGTAACATCCCATGCTCCAGGTTCCGAGTCTGTTGTTTTCCAGAATTTTGCATTGAGAGTATCGTCTTCGGCACTCGCCTTCAAGGTGTAATACTCGTTATTGTCAAAGGTGATCGATGAACTGGTAAAGATGGTTGCGCCGGAATTGAAGTCCACAAGCTCGAGAACATATTGGTGAGTATTGGGATTTCCTGTGCAGAGGGTACAAAATATTCTTGCAAAATAGTATTGTGTTGAACTTTGATATCTCAGGACAAGCCCGACATGTTCACCTGTGCCCAACGAGCCGTTACGTTTGATTTCGACTTGGGCTTCATAGTCCTGCCACGATGCACAACCATTTGAAGAAACACCATCGCCGTTGGATGCCGTTTTATATTGTCCTGATGCGACATTCCAGTTTGTGGCACCTTCTTCTGTCCAACCGTCGCTGTTGCCATCTTCAAAGTCATCGGTAAAAATACCATCCCCCGAATTGAAAGAAACCGGAATGGCATTGAACACCGGATAATCTTCCCCATCCACATCAATGAGAGCACTGGCAGAAAGAGTTACTGTAACGCTGGGAGATTCCCAATCATAAGTCAAGGTAGTGGTTGCGTTTCCTGATCCGATCGTTGAACTGGTTACCGGACTAAGCGTGCCGTCCGTGGTATTAAAATTGACAGCAATTCCAGTGCCCACACCTGCCCCGTCTCCATCTACCACACTTGCGGTAATGGTGGTCGAACTATCTGGACAGCTTACGGTGGCGGGGCTGGCCTTCATGGAAATTTTCCCCCAGGGAGCGGTAATCAGGTTTCTTGGCGAAGTGTTCGACGCATATGTTTCACGATGGTAGCTATCGCTGTATGTGTCAGAACTGTTTTGGGTAGCAACACTGCCGGCAAAATAAGTTCCGCTGTTCACGTAATTTGCATTTGGATCTTCATCTCTTGACCGGGTAACGATTTCGAAGTCCACTCCCCGTATATCGTTCAATTCATCATCTGGAAGGACATAGGGCGGAACCGGCAGGCCGTCGCCATCCAAGGCAACTCCGATAGGCAGGCGGTTTCCATTTTTATCCCAATAGCGGATAATTATATTATCAATATTTCGAGCGACCGTGCTTTTCACAACACCGTTGTCGCCCTTATTAGGAATAATACGATAAAAATTAAAGGGAGGCCCGGCCAACGCCAGCGAAATATTGTAATCGCGTGTTTCCGTGCTGTCTACTATTTCGTCATCATCTTGATCGAAAAATGGCGAGATAAGGAATGTTTCATTGTTAACACCTTGCGGGGTGGAGACCGCATAAGTCATAACTTCATCATTTTGAATTGTACCGTCGTTATCATCGTCAAACACCATAGTCAAATAATGGTCGGATGCCGCGAGAAACCTTTTACCACGTTCAATGTTGTAGCCTGCGTTCTGCACACTACGAGTAACAAAATCTACTGCTGCTCTGCCGTTGGCCTGCATCTGGCCTAACTGGCTCTGCCGCTGAAAGGTTTTAGTTTGAGACTGAATTATCCCCGCCACAAGTCCGAGCAGGATTAAAGAAATTGCAGTGCCCACCAATAGTTCTGTCATGGTGAACCCACTTTCATTCATTTTCCAATTAGTTTTTTTTGGTAACGGTTTCATTATATATTCCTCGTCTGATAACTATTCCAGAAAGCCCACTCGTTCCACACTGAATATGGACGGGATAAAAGGCGGCCAGAAAGTTGGATCTTGAAATCTTACATCCCAACCCCAGTTTCGAGTTGGCCCTGAATAACAATTGCCCCCCAAACACCAAAGCCCGTCTGCTTGTTCACTATTCCAAAGATTGACAAACGACCCACGAAAATTCAAGGCAGCCCCTGTCCACCATTCATGAAGCCGCGGATAGGAATGCACGCCGCCACTATAATTGGAACCATTTGCACTTGTTGGAAGATGTCCGGCAAAAAGAGCTGCATAGATCGTGGTTTCTGAACCGCGATAATTATTAAAAAGCTGATTCTGGTTAATATTACAAGTTTTCGTGTTGAAGGCATTTGAAAGAACATTCATGGCATCACCGACCAAAGCAACACCTTTTGTGTTGATGGTATTGAAATCACCATGGATGTAAATTGGATTATCTGTCGCCAAAGTAGTTTCATCCGACAGTTGTGGGCTGGATGTATTAGCTATGGGCAATAACCGGATGGCTTGCAGATCGCCATTCTGGTTAGTAAAGTTTGCATCCGGAGAACGCGAGGTATAAATCAGCATACCATCGCCTGCCAAAGCAAGACCCAGATCGTCAAGATAGGCTTCATACCAAAGGCCCAGAGAATAAAGATCAATATCGGTAGTATCCACATTCCGCTCACCTTCGCGGCAATCCTGAAACGCGTTGTTTGTTTCCTCGATGACCGGCATCGGCAATCCTGCTACCGGGTTGCCGGCAGAAGACTGACCTGCCAAAACCAAAGCGGTGACATCTGTGTAAGCAGGGCGCGAAACATAGACTTCTATATTGTTTGCCCCCAATCCACCGGTGCCGATGATGGTCATGCCATCAATAGTGTCTTTTCCCGGCGCACCGGCCCGTTGTTCATAAAACGCACCGCGCTTGAACAAATCTTTTGAAGGCGTGGTGTAAGGCTCTTCATTAATCAACACAAAATTGTTAAATCGGGCCTCCTCTGAAATCTCGTTACTGGAGGTAATATTTACATCCAACGATTCGGTTTCGTTTGCATCGAACGTGAGACCCGTGCCAGAGGTTTTTACAGTAACGGTACCCGCGTAATTGCTGCCGCTGTTTTTTGCGTAGGTATAAATATTCCCCACAGCAGTCATGGAATGCGGCGACATATTGTTAGAGTCATCGTAGTTCCGCAAATTGATGTCATTGTTACTGGAAGACCCTATATAAATGTCAGCATTAGAATGAATGCGGCCCCAACTGTTCATATCCGGACCTGGGAACAATTCCAAGTCGGCGGAGTTTCCGCTTTGACCGTAAAACACGAAGTACTGAACCAGTGGCGTTTCCAGTATCCGAATCGTTTCGTTCACCGATTCATTAGAAGAATCTATAAGTGATGTCGATTCGGATTCTATGTCATAGCTGTGAGCATAATGATAAATAATGGTATTGCCCACGACCGTCTGGTAAAGGAAAGGTTCCAGTGGATTTTCTATTTTATATTTGACGGCATAATTGCGGTAATTGGCAACATTGATATAACCATCACCATCGGCACCATCCTGATCAGAAGATTCGGTGTAAGGGATCAAGTCTTCAAACTCGTTAATGATATCGTTCACTGCCAAATCAAGCCCCACCTCTGCTGAATAAAAAGCGTTCTTGCCTTTTTTATGGGCTTCAGAAGATTCCAGGTTTAAAGTTATCGTTTGCAAGGCAGCAAAGGAAACCGCTGCCATCGCTGCCAGAACAAACAGATAAACCAACAAGGTGCTTCCCTGTTCCTGATTGGCATGACTTATATGATTGCTATTGAGTAATTTCTTCATTCTATGAATTGCCTCCTGTGAAGTACCGATGCCATTTCTAAATCTCTGGCATTGCCATGGCTATCGGTCCAACTTGTTGTCACCAAAACTTCCAGCATATGGATAGATAAGGGGTCATCAAACGTTTCGTCTCCCCCTGAAGGGAAAACCTGTAATTGCCAGGTCACATTGAATTCCCCATCTTGTTCTGTTTTGGAGTAGGTCCAATCATCATCTTTAGTTAATCCTTCATCCGCCAAATAATCTGTGACCAGGTAATCAAATCCAAATATTCCACCTGTTGGGTCGTTGGCAGAAAAACCTTTTATTTGTTCAATTTTATTAGTCGTCTTCATCGTGGCCTCGGTGACCAGTCTGGAATTATTCTGGTAGTAGATAATTGAGTCAGCTGTTTTTATGAGGCCGAAGAGACCGATCGACAGGACCACCATGCTCACCATCACTTCTATCAAGGTGAAGCCTTTTTGATTTTGGCCTACCCGCTTAGTTGTAGAGATCAAAATTTTCATTTTCATTTCCAGGGAGGATTATCAGCGGCACTATACTTCCAATAATCCACACCTCCCGTAGCTTGTAGAACAGAAATCAAACGAGCGCGGCCATCAGAAATTCCAATATCATTCAGGTGTAATAATAATACTGACCCACTGGAACTGGCTTGACCCCGGGAATCGAACACAACCACTTGAGCCCCACCAAACGAAACGGCAGAGGTAACAGTATTGCCGTCTGTATCTGAAATACCCACGTTGTAAGCGAACTGCACATTATTTTCGAGCACCGCGTTTTTTAAATTTTCGCCACCATCTTCAACACCATTGTCATTGCTGTCTTCATGAATTTTATAAGTATTGGCAACCAAATTGAAAGTAACCCGCACATTGTTATTACTTTTTACGGCAGTGGTGCGGGCCAGCATCAAGTCGAAATATACTTTTTGCGCCTGACCATCGATCTCGTGCTTTTCTTTCCATTTTGAAAAATTTGGAATTGCTATCGCTGAAACTATTCCTATGATCGCCATGGTTATAATTATCTCGATTAAGGTGAAACCTTTTTTAGACTCAAGGAAACGTTTTAATCCTTTTAACCTTCTTATGAGTAACATTTCAGTTTCCTTTGTTTATCCTCAATACAGGTGATAGCAAAATAGGGGCCAAAACTTTCTCCAAACTGCAGGCGAGAAAAATAGATCCTTATTTTCAATAATTTATGAGCACATAAAAATTCTCCCCCCACAAACAAGGGGGTTTAAATATTTATATAAGATGAGTTGGCTTTATCTTATTTTATACATCTTTTACGTTTTCCGCACATATTTTTAGGAAAACGCTATGTATTAATTAAGGCAGGGAATTAACTAATTTGAGAGAGTCTGTCAAGAGCGGAAGGTTCTTCCTGAGGACAACTATTTTTTTTCTGGGTCATCGGGGGCCGCCAGAGCTTCCTCGAGTTGCTCGATAAACTTTTCTTCACTAGCTGCCTGCGCGTTGAGACGGCTAGAAAGTTTGTTGACCCGCGGACGAGTGTTTAGGCTGGTTAAAGCTCCATACGTTGCAACTTCTTCGTCGGCTTCAATAGCTTTTTTCAAAAAAATGGTTATTTCTTTAAATAGAGGTCGTTCAGAAACAGAAACCTGTTCAACCAACGCCTGCTTCTGAGGAATCGTAGCTACTACCGTCCTCTTAAGTGTTTTCCATTTTCGAATACCATTATTCCTGTATCCAGGAGGTATCTTATAAATTTCATCATAACGCGGAATATCTTTCTTAAAGAAAGCAATGACAGCTTCCGCCGCTGATTTTTCAGCTGCTGTCAGCCCTTCATCTTTTTTGGACTCTTCGTTTTCTGTATCTTCTTCGTTTTCTGGGGCCACTCCGTTTTTTTTCAGAGCGGACTTCTCTTCGGGTTTTATCGGACTTTTTGATTTCTGTATAGTGGGAGGGAGTTTTCTCTTAAAATGTTCTTTTCTAAATACTTCAGGTACACGGTTGGGGTCGTCTGTAAAATGGGTTTTCCCGGTTTCATCTTTCCATTTATAAACTGCCGCCTCACAACCATCGCCGGACAAGTGTAAAGAATCGCCCCAAAAATAAGAAAGATGATTTTGTGAAGCACTCGGTTCATGGGTGGGTGTGATTAAACTTTTGATTGCAACATTTTTAAGATATCCGCTTCCGGCATGTTTTCGACAATTTCGACGCTTCCTATCTCTTTAACCAGGATAAATTTGATTTTATGGTTCATGGTTTTTTTATCATGGTAAAGGCATTCAATTACCGCCTGCGAATCCAAGTCGGGCCACTGGGTGGGCAAACCGCATTTTTTTATCAGTTCACACAACCTTTTTGGAACCTCATCCTTACATTTTCCAAGTTGCCAAGATAATTTCGCCGCATGAACCATTCCAATTGCCACAGCTTCTCCATGGATGAACTGTGAATAACCCGTCAACGCTTCGATAGCATGTCCCAGTGTATGACCAAAATTTAAAATCATTCTGTAATGGCTTTCGCGCTCGTCTTTCTCTACTACTTTGGCCTTGATCGCACATGAAGTTTTAATAATATGGGAGAGACATTCATTGTCCAGCCGCAGAATTTTTTCTGCATTATTTTCCAGATAATCGAAAAGGCTGGCATCGGAAATGACACCATATTTAATGACCTCAGCAAGACCGGCACGAAACTCGTTTTGCGGAAGGGTTTGTAACGTCTCCAAATCGGCAACCACCAAGCGAGGTTGGTAAAATGCGCCGATCATGTTTTTCCCCTTGGGATGGTTGACAGCCGTTTTGCCACCGACACTGCTATCTACCTGGGAAAGTAATGCGGTCGGCACCTGAACAAATGGAATGCCGCGCTGATAAGTGGCTGCCACAAACCCGGTCAGATCGCCGATGACACCACCGCCCAATGCAATCAGAACAGACTTTCGGTCGCAATTGAAATCCAATAGCCGATCATAAATAATTTCCGCCTGATGTAAGGATTTCGAAGTTTCACCTTCCGGCACCTCAATGATATCTGTGGTCCAGCCTTGCTTTTTGAATCCAGCTAAGACCTTATCGCCATAAAGCCGAAGAAGGGAAGGGTGAGTGACTAAGATAATACGACTAGGCTGAAGAACCTGAGAAAGGAGTTCCCCCACACGGTCAAGAAGCCCCGAGCCAAGGAGAATATCGTAGCTTCTTTCGCCCAGGTCAATGTTTAAACGTTGCATAGAAAGGAGACTTTATTTTGAGGATTATGATTTGTATGTGGATTGGAAGTGAACTCACAATCCAACCCTCCCCTAACCCCTCCCTATGAAGGGAGGGGGAATAAAACGTTCCTCCCCGTCACCCAACGGGTGCTTATGAGGGGAGGCCAGGTGGGGTGTGGATTTTAAAACTCTATTTTAGTTTACAAAGCTCTCCTTCAACAGCAAGAAACTCAACCTATTCATTCATACAATATGCAGAGTAATTGTAACCATTATCAACAATGGTTGGAGTCACAAAAACAAGAAGCTCGGTAATCACATCGGATTCATTGAAACTTTTAAATAAGTTTCCTAGAATTGGGATCTTGGAGAAAAATGGAACGGCCTTTTTATTTTCGACTACTGTGCTCTGATAGATGCCCCCGAGAACAGTGGTATCTCCACTTCCTACCAAAACTTCAGTATGGGTTTCCTGAGTTGTGATAGTCGGAGTATTGTTAATAAAAGTACCCGTCAAGTCAGCGGCGTTTTTGGTTGCATCAATGACCATATAAACTTTTCCATCGAAAGTCACATGTGGCAAAACCCTCAAACTGAGTTCGGCATCGATGAATTCAACAGTAGTCCCGTCTGTAGATGTCGTCTGGTAAGGAATTCTGCGACCACTTGTTATCCTCGCCTCTTTATTGTCGGAAGTGGTTACCCTCGGGCTGGAAAGTATGCGACCTTTACCCTGAGTCTCAAGAGCTTCCAATTGAATCGCCAGTGAAACCCCTTTGGCAATGCTTCCCAGTGTCAACCCAAAACCGGCCACGTTTCCTGCTCCTGTAGCACCAATGGCTGATTGTTGTGCCAAATCAACTAA
>JAESTE010000129.1 GCA_016763735.1 Nitrospinaceae bacterium
GTGGTTTCGATGATCTTGGTGATCATTGCTGATTTGGTATTTACATCTTTATTTTTCTTTGTATTCTGATGATAGAAATCAAAAATCTCAGGAAATCGTTTGGCGAAGGCGACAAAAAAATTGTCGTGCTCGATGATTTCAACGCGAAGATGGAAAAAGGTCAGATCACTTCCATCATTGGCGGGAGCGGCAGCGGAAAAAGTACGGTGCTGAAACATCTCATCGGAGCACACACTCCCGACTCGGGCGAAATCTGGATCGATGGCGAAGAGGTCAGTCTACTAAAAGGGGAAGCAGCAAATAGTGTCAAAAAAAAATTCGGCATCATGTTTCAGAGCGGTGCCTTGTTCAATTCCCTGACTGTTGAAGACAATGTTGCGCTCCCCATGCGAGAACATACAGAGCTCAATGAAAGCACCATTTTAATTATGGTGAAAATGAAACTGGAAATGGTCGGACTGAGGGGCGCCGAGCATCTGAAGCCATCGCAATTGTCGGGAGGAATGATCAAGCGTATTGCTTTGGCACGGGCAATCGCGCTGGACCCAAAAATTGTTTATTATGATGAACCCTCGGCCGGACTCGACCCTATCTCCATCGGCGTTATCGACAAATTAATCATCGATCTCAGCCGCAAGATGGGAATCACATCTGTTGTGGTCACCCACGAAATTCCCAGCGCGATGAGAATTTCCGATAAAATCATCATGCTGTTTAAAGGTAAAATTATTGCTTCCGGTTCCCCAGAAGAGATCAAAAACAGCGAAGACCTGAGAGTGCAACAATTTATAGGGGGAAGTCCGGATGGACCCATCCCGTTCAGTAAAAGCCAGACCGATTATGGAGAAGAACTCAAAGAAATGAGTAAAGTCTAATCGATTCTGCTGAAAAAAAACGGAGTGATTGACAAAGCTTTTTATTTATAAACCGTGACAAGTCACGGAAACCAAGGCCCACTTGTGGGATATAAACATGGGATACCGTTCATCAGAAGTTAAAGCCGGGCTATTTATTTTCGTCAGTATGATTGGGCTGGTTGCCATGATCTTTACGATCGGAAATATTCAGGATTATTTCAAACCTCGTAAAATACTTAAAGTCGTTTTCAATTTTACGGGAGGAATGGAGGTCGGCGCCCCGGTACGATATGCCGGACTGGACATTGGCTCTGTAAAAGATATTGAATTGCTGGGGTCGAACCATGCAAAGGGTATGGATCGAGTCACTGTGATCACTGAAATCAATCCCGCTATTATTATTAAAAAGGATTCAGTCGCCATGATTAAAACCGCCGGATTAATGGGCGGTCTTTATATTGATATCCGACCGGGCACACAAAGCTCTCCTGAATTAGCGAAAAATGAAGAACTGATTGGGCAAGACTCTTTTGAGATTGCAAAAATCGGCGACATGGCAACCGAAGTGATTTTGGAAATCCGAAGATTTACCAAACTTACAGAAGGTCTGGTTACAGATGTTCGAACCACTTTGGAAGGCGTGCGTACATCCATCTCACATATAGATTTAGTAGTTATGGAAAATCGGCCTGCAATTAAAGCGAATATGGACAACGCCCTGAAAGTTTCTGGAAAACTTTCCAGGTTTATGGATAAAAATAGCGGCAGACTGGGTGCCACTTTCGAACACGTAGCTTCCCTTTCAGAAAAAGCAGACAAATTGCTAACTGAAAAAGACACCGAGCTTCGAGAAATCATAAGCCAATTGCACAACATGTCCCGCGAAATGGAAATCCTGATGGCGGACACCCGGCCCGGCGTAACCAGCCTGATCAACAGTATGGAAGCAAATGCTCAGGAGATCACGAACGATATAGACCGCACGGCAACCAGCGTTGCGCAAACCCTGGATCAAGGGAATTCCATTATGGTCGAGAATCGCAGGAGTTTGCTGGAGCTTCTCAAAAATATGAACCAGACTTCACGCAACCTGAAATCGTTGACCGAAGATTTAAAACGTAACCCATGGAAACTTGTCCGCAAATCCGATGAGGTTCCCGTTACTCCCGAGGAACGTTCCACTTCAGGAAAACCGGATACGCGGATGAAGCGGTTAGATAAAGTGTCAGGCAATTAACCATGCTAGATATCCCAAAAATTTCCGTAAAGATTATTTTGTGTTGCCAGATGGTTTTCTTTTTTGGTTGCACTAACGTTCCCGCCCCAATCGACAGTCATTTCAATAGAGGTGTGGACCACTACGACAACAAGGAACTCGCCAAAGCCATTGAAGAATACAAACTCGCTTTAAGAAAAAATCCTAAAGACACATTTGCCCTCTACAACCTGGCTGTGGTTTATCAGGATCAAGGCAAGAACGACCGAGCTGCAGAAATTTATCAAGGTGTTCTGAAACAAACGGAAGATACCTCCAGCCGAATCAATCTGGCATCCATCCAATATTCACAAGGGAAAAGAGAAGAAGCCTTTGCGCAATTAAAAACAGCGGCCAAAAAAAACCCAGACTCGGCACACGCTCTTAGCGTTTTAGGCGAACTCCAGGAACAAGAAGGCATGCTCGCCGAAGCCGAAAAAACTTATTTAAGTGCATTAAAAACAGATAGCAGGCATTCGGTCAGTCATTATCGGTTGGGCCGGTTGCTTATTAAAAATAAAAGATTTGATCAGGGAATAGAGCATATTTTAAAAGCTATCGATATGGAACCAGAAAACCCTGCTTACCTGGAAGCATTGGGCGGTGAGTTTGAAAGGTCGGGAAAGCTTCTGGAAGCAGCAAATATGATGGAACGCGTCTCCGTTCTGGAACCTGACCGTTTCGAAGTTCATGTGCGACTTGGAGATATCTATAAAAAGAAAAAAATGTATCAAGAGGCTCTCACGCGCTACTGGTCTGCCTTAGCCATTAAGAGTGATGAATCCTACATCCACCGAAGTGTGCTGGAAATTTATAAAACTCTTTCTGGTCTCGAAATCGAAAAGCTGAAAAAGCTGGAAGGACAAAGCTCCTTCGCACAAACGCATTAGACTCGCATGCGCCCACGTCTCCAGGTA
>JAESTE010000010.1 GCA_016763735.1 Nitrospinaceae bacterium
GGTTTCAATGGCTGCAAAAAGTAGACCTAATCTATTGGGGAGACATCGACGCACAAGGCTTTGAAATCCTTTCCTTGTTCAGAGGACTTTTCCCGCATGCGAACAGTTTGTTCATGGACAAAACCTCCCAGCAAGCCTGGAAGCGATTCGAAGTAAAAGGAAAGAAATCTGCAAAACTCGAATTAAAAAATCTAGAACCGGACGAGCAGGTGGCGTTCACACGCTGCCGAGACAATATAGTGAGAATTGAGCAGGAAAAGATCCCCCATTCATCGGTTGTCGAGGCGCTTAAATCATTGGGATTATTCTCCAACGTTGAAAGCTAAAGATTCCGTCGAGATTATTTAACTAAGGGACCGCTCAAAATATAATTCACCATTGGGCGGGAGCGCCGTCTTGTCGGATGCAAGGGACGTATCCCCTCATTGGGATTCAACCGACGAGTAACGCTGCAGGCGGCATGACGCCACCCCCACCCCTTCGGGCCAATGGTGTTATTAAGTGCGGGGAGAGGACAGGGTAACGCCTTGAACTGCAGCGTGCGCTGTCCTCAGCGCATTCCCAGTGAAACCAGCGGTATTTTCGGCTGAGGACAGCCGACGCTACAGCAAATCATTCCCCGCACTGGTACCCGGACCTTGAGAAGATTGTCGAAATTCGGGCAGGAATCGTTTTCAGTGGGAAAATTGGATAAAAACTCAATAAAATTACCGGAAAACGTTTTACTAAGCTCCTGGCAGTATAGGCGATAAAGCTTGCACTTATAGCCCTGAAGTCCTGAATAAACGGAATGACGGTAAATGCGGGCCGGAACAAGCGGTTTTTCCAGTTGAGAAGTTTGTGGGTTTCAGTTCGAACGGCCGTTCGATCTCCGGTTTTCAAGGCAGCATTCTATGGGGTCATTTTAATGATGTTTATACGGTGGTTTGAGCATAGTCAGGTTTATCGCCCTTCCAGAAAACACGAGCGTCTTCCAGAGAGTCTCGGTCGTCCCTTTGAGGATTTTTTTCTAAAAAGCAGTGATGGGGTGCGTCTGCACGCTTGGTTTTTTCCTGTTGAATCGGAGGCAGAGCTATCGAAAAGAGTTATTTTGTTCAGTCATGGCAATGCGGGCAACATCAGTCACCGACTCGACACCTATGAAATGTATCTGTCACATGGCATCAACCTTTTAGCGTACGATTACCGGGGTTATGGGAAAAGTGAAGGTCGCCCCGGAGAAGAGGAAACCTATGCTGATCTGGCAGTTGCCTACGATTGGCTGATCACCAAGGGGTTTCAGGGCAGGGACATTCTTCTAGTCGGCGAATCCCTTGGGGGAGGAATTTCTTCTGAGCTACCCTTGCGAAAGGAAGTGGGAGGACTGTTGCTCCTGAGTTCCTTTTCTTCGGTTCTGGATATCGGAAAGGACATGTTTCCCTGGTTGCCGGTTCGGTGGATCAATCAAATCCGATACGATACTATTGGAAAATTACCCGGGATAGAGGTTCCCGTTATGATCATGCACAGTCGCGAGGACAGACTGATCGGTTATGATCATGCAGAGAGGAATTTCATGGCAGCCAATGAACCTAAAAAGATGTGGGATATCAGAGGGGATCATAATGAAACGCTGCAAGTTTCACGTGAAGAATACTCTCGAGGGTTTGCTGAATTCCTGAAAATGGTGGAGGGAAACCCATGAAAAAACATACCCTTTCTCAATTGGGAGCCAGGGCTGAGGATTCTCCGATTTCCTGGTTGATGAAAGCGGCTTTGGATCGACCGGAACTGATTTCTCTGGCCGCAGGATTTACCGATAATGCGACGCTGCCATTGAAAATCACTCGTGAAATCCTCGATGGTATCCTCGGATCGTCCTCTAAAGGAAGATCGGCCCTTCAATACGGGACGACTCAAGGCGATCTCACCTTGCGCCGTTTGACGGCCCGAAGACTCTACTCTCTGGATTTCCCTGAGATTTCACCGGAAAACCCTCCCGTCAGCAGTTACTCCGCCGGAAATATTGTAGTCACCAACGGTTCGCAGCAGTTTCTCTATCTACTATCGGAAGCATTGTACGATCCCGGGGATCTGATTCTTGTAGAAGATCCTACTTATTTTGTTTTTCTGGGAATTGCCAAAAGCCTTGGCATGCACTGTCGAGGGATTCGTATGCAAGCGGATGGCATAGATATCAAGCACCTTGAAGAGCAGCTGGAAGGTCTCCGGAAATCAGGGGAGATCCGACGTTTGAAAATGGTTTACCTGGTTTCTTATTTTCAGAATCCCACTGGCCGGAATACGACCTTGGAAAAAAAGAAACAGGCCCTGGATTTGGTCCGAAGATATGAATCCCACGCCGGACATCCAATCTTTCTTCTGGAGGATGCCGCTTACCGCGAACTTCGATTTTCCGGGGCTCCCGTGGCGTCGATGCTTTCTCTCGATCCACATCAGGAAAGAGTCATCTATACCGGAACCTACAGCAAGTCGTTTGCAACCGGAGTTCGCGTCGGTTTTGGCGTTGTTCCCGACAGCCTTCTGTCGACGATTCTGAGAATCAAGGCGAATCACGACTTCGGTTCTCCGAATCTACTACAGAAGTTGATGGTGGAAGTATTGACCGGGACTCAATACGAATCTCATTTGCAGGCAATACAGCGGCGATATCTCCGGAAATCAAGAGTGATGCTGTCGGTAATGAAGAAGTCTTTTCCGGCGTCGGTCCATTGGGATATTCCGCAAGGCGGACTGAACGCATGGGTGGTGCTTCCACGGAAGTGGAGAACAGGCCTGAAATCCCGGATATTTAAAGAATCCTTGAATCAGAATGTTCTTTATGTTCCGGGTAATCTTTGTTACGCAGAAGATTCTGGAAGACGCAAACCCGACCATGAAATGAGAATCAGTTTTGGGTCGGCTTCCGAGCCGGATATCCGCGAAGGAATCAGGAGATTGGGGCGGGTTTTTTCAAAGTTGCAGTAGCTGAAACAAAATCGATTGACGACCATGAATTATTCCATCATGCAGACCAGCCTTGAGCCGCTTGATCTGGATGCGCTCAAGAGAGCTTTCCGTTCTCTTTCCCAACTGACTGATCTGGATGCCGGAATTCTGTCGCGTCACGGATACGGGATTCTGGTAGACAGGCTGCTGGAGAAGGATGCCTGGACCTTGCATTCCGCATTGACTAATGAGGGGATCCAAACCCAGGTCGTCCCTGATTCCGCTATTCCCGATCTGCCTCCGATTAAACATATCCGGCGACTGGAGATTCATGATGATTCACTCGGGATCAGAGATCCACTGGGAAGAGAGATTCATATACCATGGAAGGACATTATGATGATTACGGCCGGAAAGACCCGAGTGATGAAATTTAAATCAAAATACCGACCTACTCCTTCTCCAACGGCAATCGGTGGGGGGCTTCTTGGTAGACGGCTCTACGTTCATAAAAAAAGGCTGAATTCTCATTCCAGAGAAATTCTGGAGCCGATATGGATTCTTGAGTTGTTTCTTCGGGGCAATACCATGCGGTTTCAAGTTCGGTCAGACCGATTCACTTTTCAAAAGCTCTATTCGGGTCATCGTTCAGGATTCAATACCGGGAGTTCTGCGCGTAAGGAGAGTTTTGCGAGACTGATCTACGATCTGTCCAGCTACATTCCCGATGCCTTGGTGAATCGCGGTGCCTATTACATTAAGAAGGAATTGGACACGGATTTGGTCTATACCAACAAGGGAGCATTTGA
>JAESTE010000130.1 GCA_016763735.1 Nitrospinaceae bacterium
GGATCACGGATATCGACCCTATGCAATATGACTTGCTGTTTGAACGTTTTTTGAATCCGGAACGGGTGAGCATGCCGGATATCGATATCGACTTTTGTATGAACGGACGCGAAGAGGTCATCAAATATGTGACCGATAAATATGGTGGCAACCAGAACGTGACGCAGATCATCACCTTTGGCAGTATGAACGCTAAAGGGGTGATCCGTGACGTAGGCCGTGTGCTGGATATGCCTTATGGCGAGGTGGATAACTTGCCAAAATGGTGCCGAACAAACTGAACGTCACTTTAGATGACGCTTTCAAGGAAGAAAAACAATTCGACAAGCTGCGCAAGGAAAGCACCAAAGTTGCGGAGTTGCTGGACATCGCCAAAAACCTCGAAGGATTGCAACGTCATTGTTCTACGCATGCGGCGGGTGTGGTGATTTCGTCAAAAGCGTTAACCGAATTTTGTCCGCTTTATAAAGGTGGAAATGACGAAGTGGTGACGCAGTATGCGATGGCCAGTGTTGAAAAACTCGGCCTGCTGAAAATGGATTTCCTAGGTCTGCGTACACTAACAGTGATCCACCACGCGTTGAAGCTCATCAAACAGTCCAAAGACAAGGTTCCGGACATCAGTATGATCCCTCTGGATGATCCGGCTACTTACACACTTTTATGCGATGCCAAAACCCTAGGTGTTTTTCAATTGGAAAGCTCGGGTATGCGCGATCTGCTGAAGAAATTAAAACCGGATTGTTTTGAAGATATCATCGCTTTGCTAGCCATGTATCGTCCGGGCCCTCTCGAAAGCGGCATGGTCGATGACTATGTGAAACGCAAGCATGGAACCATGTCACTGAAATTTGAATTGCCGCAATTGGAGAGCATCCTAAAAGAAACTCAGGGAGTGATTCTTTATCAGGAACAGGTGATGAAGATCGCCAGTGTTCTGGCAGGTTTCAGCCTCGGCGATGCTGACCTGTTGCGCCGAGCGATGGGTAAGAAGAAGGTCGAAGAAATGGCTGCGCAACGCGAGAAGTTTATGTCGGGATCGGCTGTTAAAAAAATCGATGCTAAAAAAGCAGAAAAGATTTTTGACTTAATGGAGAAATTCGCGGGTTACGGATTCAATAAATCTCACAGTGCCGCTTATGCTCAGGTTTCTTACCAGACGGCTTACCTCAAGGCACATTATCCGCTTGAGTTTTTTGGTGCGTTGATCACCAGCGATATGGACAACACGGATAAGGTGCTGCGCTATATCCACGATTGTCGCGAAATGAAAATTACGGTACAGCCACCGGATGTGAATGTGAGTCATCGCGGCTTTTCAGTTTCAGGTAACAAACTCGTGTTTGGACTCGGCGCGATAAAAAATGTCGGCAGTAAAGCCATCGATAATATTATTGAAGCTCGTGAAGGTTTAGAGAAATTCAATTCCTTAAGCCAGTTATGTGAAAGTGTGGATTTACAACTTGCGAATAAACGTGTATTCGAGAGTCTGATTAAAAGTGGTGCCTGTGATTCGTTGGGGCAAGGCCGAGCACAAATGTTGAATGACCTACAGGCTTCCATGGAGCAAGGGCAGGCCAAACAGCGCGATCAAAAACTCGGCCAGTCGAGTATGTTCGATACTTTCGCAGAAGATGTGGTGCCGGAGCAAAGTAACGGAAACAATGTCGAAGAATGGGATGAGATTGACCGCTTAAAATTTGAAAAGGAGAGTATCGGATTTTATATAACCGGTCATCCGTTGGATAGATTCACCAAAGATCTTTCCTGGTTTACAGATGCAACCTCGGCATCGGTTGCAGAGGCAGGTAGTAGCAAGTCGGTCACTCTAGCGGGTATTCCCATCAAGAATCTACCCAAGACAACGCGCAAAGGCGATAAAATGGGGATCGTTACTCTGGAAGATTTGCATGGGTCTATTGAAGTCATTTTATGGCCTGAAATTTACGCTGAAGTGGAATCCCTTATACTCGCGGAAGAACCTATCCTTGTAAAAGGGGAAGTGGATTCAGAAGGGACTATGCCGAAAGTCATTGCCAAAGAAGTGTTTCCATTGATCCAGGCGAAGCAACGGTTTCAGGGACGGGTGATGATCCATTTTCGCACTTTGGGACTGGAGAAGAAAATGCTGATGGCTGTAAAGGATATTTTAGCGGCACATAAGGGTAACAATGATACTCGACTGCATTTTATTTCCCCCGATAATAAGGAGCGAGTGGTCACCGTGTCTCACGACCTTCGCATCCAACCCTCCGATGAAGTGATTGAGGAGATTCAATCTTTATTAGGCGAAGACTCTATTGTATTTGAGTAAGCCTGAACCACGCCCGGTGGTAACTAGTCGCTATTTCATTTTCTGATTGATCAAATCCAATATTGTGTCTGCAACAGAGATAGCTTGATCTGATGGAACATGAAAAGGGATTTTCAAGATATCCCCACTCTTGGAAGTGATTTCAACAATATGGGCTTTCAGGAAACCTGCAAAAAGTCCTGCTAGAAACAGAGATCGATAAACCCGAGTGGTTTCAATGTCACTCCAGGCCAGGATTACTTTTGAGTGAAATGGAAAGTGTAGTTTTGAATAATGAGATGAAACACCTTTTGCGCTTAAAGTCGTAAAATATTTTCTGGGAAAAAGTTCGCGTGTAGAGATCAGGAACTGCAATGCTTTTCCCAGTGCCCAAAGCAGAAAAAAACATCCTCCTGAAAAAAGTATCTGGGATTGCATCTCCATAGAATCGGCGGTGAGGATGACGAGCATGAAGTAGGCGGTGACAAGCATAAAAAGAATGATTGGAGACAACATGAAAATACCGTAGAATCCTGCACCATAGAGAGGGAGTCCTAGAACAGCCGTTATACCCTTATCCAGGGGTAGGATGATATTGGATGCGGCTTCGTCTTCATGTTCGTCAATATAGCTTAATGCAGTTTGGTAATCTTTTGTTGGCCAGTCTTCCTGATTCATATTTTTTTATGCGATAATGTCTACCAATTATTAAAACAAGAGTCCTTAACGGGATTGCTATGATACCAAGGAAATATGAAAGTTAAAGAGTTTGCTTTGAAATATTTTTGTGACACCTTGCCCAATGGCTTGACTGTGGTTACGGTGGAGATGCCCCACATCCACACCATGGAGGTTTCGATGTTCGTGCGCGCCGGGTTGCGCTATGAGAACCTTCAGAATAACGGGATTTCACATTTTCTAGAGCATATGATGTTTCGCGGTAATGGAAAATACCCTAACTCGATCGCGTTGAATATGGAATTTGAAAATATCGGACGCGATCTTAGAGCCTCGACCTTGGGAGAGTACACACAATATGGGTTCAGTCCTCATGTGTCACAACTTGATAAAGGACTGGAATTATTCTCGGAGTTTTTTTCATCCCCCACTTTTCCTGAAATTGAAATAGAACGGGGAATTATCCTAGAAGAATATTTTGAAGAGCTTAACGAAGAAGGGGTGAACATTGATATAAATAATCAAGCTTGTAAGCTTCTTTATCCTGACACTCCCATGGCGTGGCCAACGATTGGCACGGAAGAGACAATCAAGAGCATTCAAACAGAAATGCTGAAAGAATATTTTAACAGACATTATGTGCCGGGCAATATGGTGTTGGCATTTGCGGGTCCGATTGACCATGCTGAAGTTATTGATCTTTCCAGAAAATATTTTTCTGTTCTGAAAAATAAAAGTGAGCCTTTTCCGAAAAATCATTTTATTGGCAGCATCTTGGAGGAACAGAAAAGTCCGGGACTTTATTTTCAGGAAGATTCTGACAGCCAGATAGAACTGCAAGTTTGTTTTCGTTCCTGTTCCTATAATGATCCTGACTTTCTAGTTTTAGCTTTAATAAGTCGGGTTTTTGATGATGGCTTCACATCAAGACTGCAAAGAGTATTGCGAGAAGAGCGTGGATTGGTTTATTCCGTTGAATGCCGGGCTACCAGCATGTCTGATCTAGGCACCATGGATTTTGATGTTACCGTACGTCCAGAAAAAGTGGTGGAGGTGGCGCGTATCCTACTGAAGGAAATAAAAACATTTGCCAC
>JAESTE010000131.1 GCA_016763735.1 Nitrospinaceae bacterium
CAAATGAACGACCCCGCCGCAAGCAGACGGAGTATCCCAAAATTATTTTTATTTAACAGGCTTGGCAAGCCACGGGGAATTAAACCCACTTTGTGGGATTAAAAATGTTAAGAATCGAACAACTTTGTAAAACCTATGATAAGGGCACCGAAGCCTTGCGAGGTGTTTCCTTAGCCGTCGAGGCAGGAGAATTTGTTGTGGTGCTGGGGAAAAGCGGATCGGGGAAATCAACGCTGTTGCGCTGTATCAACCGTTTGGTCGAGCCGACCTCAGGCAGAATTTTTCTCAACGATGAAGAAGTTACGGGAGCTTCATCTCGTCGTCTTCGGCAATTGCGGAAAAAAATCGGTATGGTTTTCCAGCAAAATAATCTTGTTTCGCGTTGTTCTGTGCAAACGAATGTTCTTACGGGAAGATTAGCCAGTGTTTCCACCATTCCTTCTATTTTAAATATTTTTCCTGAAGCAGATATTGAAAGATCCCGGCAGGTTCTCGATCGACTGGGGATTGGTGAAAAAGATTTACACCGCGCGGATAAACTGAGCGGTGGGCAACAGCAACGAGTGGGATTGGCAAGGGCGTTGATGCAAGAGCCGCAACTAATTCTTGCCGATGAGCCAGTGTCGAGCCTGGACCCTGCCACCTCCAGGCAGATCATGGATTTGCTGGCGGATTTCAATAAACAGGATGGTGTCGCCGTGATCTGTAACCTGCATCTACCGTCTCTGGCAATGGAATATGGATCGCGTATTATTGCGTTGAACGAAGGCCGAATTGTTTACGATGGCCCTGCCACCGATCTGAGCGAAAACCAACTCAACTCTTTTTACGATTCACAATGAACTTTCAAAGGCGTACAATCTTGGGGGAACTTTTTGTAACTAAGAGTCAGAAGCTATGAACACGATTGATCCATCAGAAAAACAATTAAGACAATTCGGTTTGATGATGGCGGGGGTGTTTTCATTTTTCGGAGCCGTTTTCTTTTATAAAACCTGGACCATCGCTGCCGCTGTTCTCGGGGTTTTGATTTTATTTTTTGGCGGGATGGGGCTTGTCGCTCCTGCTAAACTTCTTCCCATTCATAAGAAGTGGATGCGGTTTGCGGAAGTGATAGGAGACTTCAATGCCAAAGTTATTTTGAGCCTTACCTATTTTCTGGTGTTTACTCCAATCCGCATGGTGGCTTCGGTTTTCAGGGAAGACCCTTTAAGAAGAAAAATGGAGCCAGATAAAGATTCTTATTGGATCGATTGCGAACCCCGCGACTTGGATCCAAAACGCTATGAAAAACAGTTTTAATCCCACTAGTGGGTTTTATTCCCCGTGGCTTGCCACGCATTTTAAATAAAAAATTATTGCCATATACCCCGTCCGCTTGCGGCGAGGTCGTTTATTTATAATTCCCCATTAATTTGAAAAGGGTTTTTCGATGGAAAAGATTCATAAAGAAATACTTGGGTTGATGGGGAAAATCGATATTGACTGTCGAGATGAAAATGACACCATTATCATCGATCTTGCCGGTCAGTTGGATGTCTATAACTCAAATGATCTCAGTCGCCTCATTGATGCTTATATCGAGAGAGAGTTCAAAAAATTTATCCTCAATCTGGAAAAAGTCACCTATCTTGACAGCTCCACCATCAGTATATTTATACATTGTTTTCAGACACTTAAAGAAGATGGCCGATTTGTTCTGGCTGGTTTGCACGGTGCCCCGAAAGAGGTGTTCGAGCTTGCCAAGCTCCACGATGTTTTCGAAATCTTTCCTGATGTGGCTGCAGCTATGAAGGCCAATTCCTGAGCTCGGCGAGTCCTACCCTTTTTCTTCCACCCCCCTCATTTTGCTTGCGACATTACCCGTTTGAATGGCACCTGAAATGTGTTAGCTTACTGAATATCCTTTGAAAATCGGCGGTTTCCAGATTATTAGTCCGGTTGCAACGGTTTTTAAAAGTCGTGGGTTCCTTAACATATAGGGTAGGCATTTACCGCTGATTCCCAAAAAAATTGAGGCCTCAAGTGAAATTACGCTTTGTGCTGGTTTGGCTGGTGATTTTTATTTTGGTGTCTGTTTTGATCGGGAGCCAAGTGTTAGCTTCGAGCCAAAATGAAGACTTAAAAAAACTGGATATTCCCAAAGAGCCGGGTTGGAGTCACCCTTCTTATCGGGGATGGGAGTTGTTGAGTCTTACAGGTTTGATCGCAACATATTACGATCTCGATTTGGATCGAGAGCTGGATTATATGGTCATCCGCAAAGTGACTCGAAAGGCTTCGGCAGAGGAAACAACAATTGAAAAAGCCATCGAAATTGCAAAGTTTGATGATTTAAGCGTGTTTTTTTCGCATCCGGTCGTATACTTTGCAAACCGAAATCCGCTTTTTTATTGTAAAGGGGTGGATCATAGACGCAATTGTCGAGGTGACATCTGGGTCGATATTGCGGAAGATGGTTTAAACGGCAATGAAGAACTTTATTCTTTATCAACGCCGAGCCTTGGGGTTCGTTAATTATAAGAAGAGCATCTTTTCCTTTTTGGTTCTGATTGCTCTGGTTTTTGGGCCGCTTCCTGCCTATCCTCATTCGCAACACGAGGATGTCGGGAACTCTCCCAAAAGCAAAAAGGGTTTGCTTCGCATCGGTGCCACCGTTTACAAGCATATGTGCGTGTTTTGTCATGGACAGAATGGCAACGGCGGCGGTGATGCTATGGCTTACCTTTATCCGTGGCCAAGAGATTTTAGAAAAGGCGTGTTCAAATATCGCAGCACGCCTTTTGGCTCGTTGCCACTGGATAAAGATATTTACCGCACGATTACGCGTGGCATACCGGGCACAGCTATGCCGGCATGGAGAGGTGCGCTGTCGGAGAATGAAATCTGGGGCGTTGTCGAATATATCAAATCATTTTCGAAACGTTTTGCAAAGGACAAACCGAAAGAACAGATTGCCTTTGGTGAGATGCCTGTTTCCGATGCAGAGTCGATAAAAAGAGGGCAAAGCATTTATCAGGAAATGCGTTGCTCGCGTTGTCATGGTACCGACTTGAAGGGCGATGGCCCGATTGCTGCTGATCTCTTCGATATTTGGGATCATCGCGTTTTTATTTACGATTTGACAGATCCAAATGCTTTTAAGTTTGGTTTTGAAAAGAAAGATTTATTTTTGATTATGACGACAGGGATTGATGGGACTCCCATGAAGTCTTACAATCATCTGAACGAAAATGAACGATGGGATCTCGCGTCCTTTATCGAGTCAAAAATCAATAAGGAAATTTATAAGTCGGCGAAATATGAGAGTGATCTGAAGACCCATGTCATAGATGGAGAAATTGATACGGATCCGGAAAACCCGTTGTGGAATTCGGTTGCGGTGCAGAATATTCATACGCTTCCACTCAACGCACGCAGAGATCCTATCGATCAAATTCAGTTCCAATCGGTGATAAACGATGAAGGCATTGCGTTTCGTCTGCAATGGAAAGATGCGCAGGCGGATCGCACTGCAAGTCGGCATCAGGATTTCAAAGATGCTGTAGCGATACAGTTTGCTCTGGGGGAAGTTATGTTGCATAAGCATGGGCATAACGAGCCATTTTTTGGCATGGGCAATCGTAATAAAGTGGTGAACATCTGGCAGTGGCGAGCGGACTGGCAGACAGAAATTGAAACAAAAGAAAAACTGGAATATGCCACCAAAGGATTGGATTTAGACGCAATGATCTTTGGCGGCGAGGTCAACCCGGTGGAGTCGCTGAATCCATTCAGGGATGTAGCCGTGGAGGAGTTGAATGCTGAAGGTTTCGGAACGCTGACACCTCAGCCGCAGACAAAACAGAATGTTCTTGGAAAAGGTGTTTGGAAAGAAGGCAAATGGAGTGTAGTATTTTTCCGTACTCTAGATACGATCAATAAATGGGATGTCCGTTTTAAGCGGAAGATTCCGATATTGGTCGCGTTTGCTGTTTGGGATGGAAAACATCAGGATAGAAATGGACGCAAAGTCATTTCCATGTGGCAACGATTGCATGTTCCACTGCCTGCTGATTAAAATATTGCTGTTAGAATCGGCAAGGTCATTTTTTTGAAAACTTGTAATAAATTATTTGGAGATTGTTTTCATGGCAGAAGAAAATGAGATTGAGGAGAAGACAGAGTCTGAAGATTCCCTAAGGGTATCTGAAGATGATGAGTTGGACCTGGATGAAATGGATGAGGACGAGGAACTGGCTGAAGAAGTTAAAGAAGTTGGTGCCTACATGGTCATTGGTCAGGGTGATTTTTCAATGACCCGGTCTAACCGGGGTGCAGATGATCCGGGTGACAATACTTTAAGCGAACCTCAATATATCGCGAAGTTTGGAGATATGCTGTTTGTGTCTGATCGCGGCAACCATCGAGTTGTGATATGGGAACAATTTCCAGAAGAAAATGGTGAACCTTGTTCGCTGGTTCTATGACAAGAGGATTTTGCAGACTGTCTGGAAAATCGCGGAATGACCACGACTCTGGACGAAATGACCTCAGGATTGGGAGATGAAGATCTGGATGGATTCACTATAAGTAAGTCAGAGGAAGATACTCTTTCCCAGCCAGCGGGACTCCAAGTGATTGATGGAAAACTTTATGTTGTTGATAGTGGTAACCATCGTATTCTTCGTTGGTCAGGAATCCCTTCTGATGACGGTGAAGCCCCCAGCTTGGTATTAGGTCAGGATAATCTGGATGATAACGAAGCTAACCGCCGGGGTTTCGTAGGTTCGGGTTCTTTGTTTTTCCCTATGGGAATTTTTTCAAGTGATGACCAGCATATTTTTGTTGCCGATAAAGATAACCACCGTGTGTTGGTATGGAATAAAATTCCTTTCAGTGATGGCTGGAATGCCGATGTATCTCTGGGGCAAGGCGGTATGGATGAGCGTTGGCCAAACCGGGGTGAATTCGATAACGTAGGTGCGGATACACTTAGTTTTCCGATGGGCGTTTTCTTCGATGCTGAAAGTGAAAAAGTATTTGTGGTGGACCAAGGCAACAACCGTGTTTTGATCTGGAACAAACTTCCCCGCGAAACGGGTGTGGCCGCAG
The DNA here is from genome assembly GCA_016763735.1 of Nitrospinaceae bacterium. GTDB lineage: Bacteria > Nitrospinota > Nitrospinia > Nitrospinales > VA-1 > UBA8687. Next base: position 5,095 of record JAESTE010000131.1, read on the forward strand.
ATGTGGTTATCGGGCAAAAGGATTTCTTTAGTCGAGAACCAAATTCCGGAAAAGGCTACAAGCGTGCTTGTCAGGAAGGTATGTATTTCCCGACCGATGTAGTGTGTGGCGAAATGGGAATGTTTGTTTCTGATACGGGTAACAACCGGGTTTTGTATTGGAAAGAAGTGCCCACTGAAAACGGTCAATTACCAGACTTGGTATTGGGTCAAACCAACTTTAACGACAATAAAGCCAATCGTGTTGTAGAAGGCGAAGCCTCGGCCAGTACGTTGGATGACCCATTTGGATTGTTCTTGATTGAAGAAGAGGAGGAGGAAGACGACGCTCCTCGAGGCATCCCGATGCCGGATGACGACGACGACGATGAAGACGCCTCTTTGGTAGCTACAGAAGATGGCGAGGAGATTGAAGAAGAAGAACCGCAACCCAAGTTCAAGCTGTTCATTGCAGACCGGGGAAATTCTCGTGTGGTGGTTTGGGATGAACTGCCTCATCCGAAAGAAGAGGAAAAGGATGAGGAGGAATTTGAGGAACTTCAGGTTGACGATGAAAACCTGTTGATCGGTGATGATGAAGATGACGACTTTTTTGATGAAGATGAGGAAGATGAAGTTCCGCCAGGTGAACTTCCCTCTACTTAAGGAAGACAATACGAGTTTTGCAGTAACTAACGGCTTGCACAATTAATGTGCAGGCCGTTTTTTTATGTGTGCTATCCCGCTTATGACAAGGTAATACTGACTAGCCCTTGAACTGAATGTGGATGAAGGAAACTGGCGGCGGCGGCGAGTGAAAGGCGGCCTCGATATCTTTTTCCCGGTACCCCAGTTTTCTTAAAGGTTTCAATGCGGCTAGCACTTCTTCTTTTGTTACATAGGCAACGGTATCGGGAACGCCACGGGTGCTAAGATTTTTAGCCAGTTGCAAAATTTGTTTCCGCTGTTTTTTAGGCGTTCCTTGCATGGGCGGGTATTCAAGTTTTCCAGGGTAGGGACTGTGGTAAATCGAGTTCAAGGCCTGCAGTGTGCGGAGCATTAAAATATCACGATCCCAACCGGGCATGTTGGCAACCTGCGGGTGGTTTTGTACCAGCTCAACGACCCCCGAAACTTCGGCATCCAGGCTGCGCTTTACAAATTCGTTCTGGTATTCTCTGCTTATTTCAGAGAAACCGATCTCGCGTCCAACTTCTTCTAATAAGGGGAAATTGACCATGAAGGTATATTGTCCGCCATATAAATTAAAATACGGTCGCCCTTCCTGATTCAGGTCTTTGAATTCGAGCATTCCATAATCGAAGCCGGTATAGCCCAGGCTGTCTGGTGCGAGGAGTTCTTTTGCTTTTTTTAATGCGGCGAAAGCTCCTGTGTTGATAGGCACGGGTATTTCATTTGTGAGGCTTTGGCTATGTTTTTGCAAAGTTTCTGCAAAAGGCCAGTCGCTTAGATCAACCCTTTGAAAGTCACGTTCCCAATAGATAGCGTCGAGAAAAGAAGGCCGCTGGGCCAATTCCTGCAGATCTTTCTTCTGGAACTGTTCTATAAACCTTTCTTCATTTGCACCCGGAAAATCATCTGCTAGATACGGGCAAAGGTACTCTTCGTAAAACTGGTTTTCATTTTTAATTAAAACTTTTGTGGCGAGGTCATCCCATATTTCGTTTGAAATGATTTTGGTCACCGATGCCGGACGGAAACAATCGAGGTGCTCTGCATCTACCCTTACTGTTGAAAATCTTCCTTGGTGTTGTTGTAAACGCGGATTGGCTCTTGTCCCTTTTAGTATTTCTTCGGATTCATCACAAAGAATATAATGAGTGAAGGGATAGACTTGATTGTTGAAATCTATTTCTTGCAGGCGACTGAGAAAGCAAGCGGCCAGATTGCCGTTGCCCACTCCCCACTCTTGAATAGTCCAGACTCGGTTTAGCGGTGTCTTTCCGACTGTATGTTTAAAGAAATCTTCTGCCAGGGCATGTGCTAACCGATGATCCAGACTGACATAAGTCTGGAAATGGTTGTGAATTGCGGGACCTTTGATCCCATAAAAAATGGAATTGACATGTGTTTGCCATTGGTCCGAAGGTTTGAATTCCCCAAGGGAGATCAGATTTGGGGAGTGCGTCATGGGAGAGAGTCAGTCGAAATATTTATTCGCTGACATCGTGCAAGGATTCCAGCCCCGCAGAATCATCTCTCATATCGCCCCCAGTGGCTAACTTACTGGTCTGGGAAACGCCACCAGGAATATTAGATGGATTTTCGCCGCCAGGTGCTTGTGCTAATTCGGAATCATTCATAAGAGCCTCATATTTACTAAAGGCCTTTTGCGACTCTTCCATCAGCCCGACTTCTTTATAGCAGCTATACAGGTTCATCCAGGCTCCCGCGTCTTTTGCATTGAGGCTCACCGATACCTTAAACTCTTTGATAGCTGTTTCAATGCGTCCCATATTGGCATAAAGAGTCCCGAGGTTGGTATGCGGAAGAGAATAGTCCGGAGCCAACTCACTGGCTTTATTAAATGTTTTAATGGCCTCGTCTATCATGTTTTGAGCGGCATAGCAGCTACCCAGGTTGCAATAGGCTTGTGTGTCTTTTTCATCTATTTCAACGACACAAAGTGCGGCATCGATCGCTTCTTCAAAACGATCAGAATTAAAATAGGCATTGGATAAAGCGGCCCTGAGTTCTTTGTTTTCCGGCTCGAACATCAATACTTTTTTAAGGGCAATGATTTCCTTGTCATAAAATTTGAGCATGCCATAGGCCGCTGCAAGGTTGGCATAGCCGGTGGTGTCGGTCGGGTCAATTTTTATGGCTTTTTCAAAAGCATCGGCCGCACTTTCGTACATGTCTTTAAGAAGGTAAACTCCGCCTAGATTAAACAGAATTTCTGGATCATCGCGATCTAGTTCGTGGGCGCGATTGAGTTCCAGCAACGCTTCTTCGTCGTGGTTGAAAAGAACGTAAGCCGTGCCCAGCAATTTGTAGACTCGAGGATTTTTCGGATCTTTATTGCGGACGAGTGTGAGTTGTTTGAGGGCTTCTTCGTAATTGCAGCCATCTATGAAAAGGGTAGCGAGCTCTAATTGTAATTCCAAATTATCGGGGTCGGTTTTCAGTTCTTTCCGGACTTGACGGGTTTTTTTAGTGATCGCCATATCCCGTTTGGTTTCTTCTGGGTCACGGACACCCAATTCATCAAAAATTTCAGGATCAATTTTCATTGTGACCCAGTCTGTTGGTTTACCGGCTTGGCCCATAAAACACGCGCTCCAATTCTATGTGATTCAAATTTATAAAGAAGAACTTAATTTTAGGCGATCCCCACCCCTCTGTCAACTGCTCGGCGCAGGGCCGATAGGTCTATTCTCTTATCAGCGATACAAATGCCTCCAAGCTTCTGGATTTAGAGGTACTTCCCCCCCCCTCTCGCCTAAGGAGCCACGCCGGAGGAGGCCATGTTTAATATCTCTTCTTTGCCGTAATGATCGAGGTAAAGCAAGAAATGTTCGCGTGACAGGTAGTTCCAGATTTGCCGAGACGGAAAATGTTTTTCAATTACGGAGTTGAAATTTTCATAGACATCCATAACTTCCTCCCGTGGCATCCCGGTATTGATTTCATAATCAAATACGATTGCCATATCGCGTTCTGGGTCTTGAACGATCCGATCAATTTTAAACTTCGCCGGGTTGTGGTAGATCGCCGAATCTTTTTCCAATGCAAATATGGATTGGCCTACGGAATGGATAATGCCGCTTTCGACCTCTGAATTTTCGATAGTAAATTGTATGGTGTCTTCCGCTTCGGCCCTCTCTTCTGTGGGAAAACCGAAAAACAGGTAGAGATGGTTCCATATGCCTGCTTCTGAACTGTGTCGCAATACGGCTCTTTCTGTCTCCTGGTCGCAGCCCTTATCGATAATGGACAGGATGCGGTCGTTGGCACTTTCTAATCCGAAAAACAGCATGAGGAATCCTGCGCGATAGATATCGTCAAACAATTCCGGCGATTCTTTTTCGCTCGATTCGAATTTGAGCATTCCCAGTGCACGCATTTCCACGCCACGTTTGAGGATCTCTTTCGACATGCGGTTGAAGGCATTGGGAGAAATGGCTTCATCTGAAAAAGTGAAATATTTGGTTTTATACTTTTTCGAAAGGTGATCCAGCTCTTCTGCCACCCGCGCCTCATTTGCTTTTCTGTAATGCGAATCATAAATAAAACTGTGTGTGCAAAAGGTGCACTTGCCCCAATAACATCCACGGCTCGACATATAGGGTAACACAGGATAAGGCATCAAATATTTTTCCAGCGGCAACTGGTCAAACGTCGGGCAGACCAGTTGATCATAAGGCAGTGCCTCGGATTTCGGATTGCGAATCACCCGATCCCCTTCAAGATAAATCAGGTTGGGTACGGTGTTGAGCGGTTTATTTTCTTTCAGATGGCAGAGCAACTGATCCAACGGTTGCTCGCCTTCGGATACGATGAGACTGTGAAAGAATTGTTTAAATAGTTCCTGCTTATTATCGAGCAAGTCGGCATGACGGTTGAATACACTGCCGCCAATAACGATATGTAGATGCGGATAACGTTGCCGCAACTGCCGCGCAAGGGTGAGACCGGGTATGACCTGCCCGATATGAATGATGGATAATCCAACGACTTCATAGTCGTCCCACGGTATTTTTGGGATCAGGTATTTGTCAAACATCAGTAGGAACGGATTCCGTACTTTATCTTCTGTTGCGCTCAAAATTCCTGACAGGTTTTCTTCTGGATTGCCCTGCATGAAAAAGGAGTCGAGGTCCACGCGGCTTGGATGGTGCGCGTAGGAAATCAGTTGCATCGCAATTTTCAGGTTGGTGTATGCCTTGCTATAGATGTCGAACTGAAAAAAACGGTTCTCGTCTCGAAGTACATTTTTTGCATCTTCAACTTCATTGAGAACGGACTCCAGAAACGCCGAGTCGGAGAGAATATCTTTATAGATGGATACAACTTCCTGATCTTCTATGGAGCGCGTAGGATCGGCAAGTCGCTGTCTGATAATTTCGACACAGCGTTCGAGATATTCCCGCGATAAAAAGATATCGTAACATTCGATATTCAGGTCAAACTGATCCACCTCATGGCCTCGCGACTCTAAATGAGCCTTCAGTGTAGGCAAAGCCAGATAAGGTTGGCTGGGATACCATTGCGGAGGAAACAGGAGAATGGTTTTCATAGTCTCCCCTTATATAATGAGTTAGTTATTTTTTGTGAACGGGCAAGCATCACATGCGTCAACCTAAAGAATTATTTGAGTTTATATCGAATAAGCATATATCCAATGGGAAACCCCTGTCAACTGCTAGGCGCAGGGCCAACAGGTCTATTCTTACTTGTGCTATACAAATATCTTCAAGCTTCCAGAAGTAGAATTATAGATTCGCTGATATTACTCTCAACTGAGGAGACCTTTGTATAAGCTGGCAAAACATAAAGCGCGATGCTTCGACAGGCTCAGCATGACGATTTCGGAGGTTTCCAAAGTGTCATTCTTGAGCCAAGCGAAGGATCTAGGGGTTATGCAAAGCCCTCTCAAGTAGAGGAGGGGCTTTCCTTCCCACTCCGGTGGCAGGGGAAGCTGGCGAACTTACAGTGAAAGGCTTGACGATTTATTATGGCTTTACGAGAATAGACCTGTTGGCCCTGCGCCGAGCAGTTGACAGGGTTTGGAGAAGAAGATTATACTTACGAAGTTCCCAAAGCTTTTAAAAATATTGGTTTATTGTTCTACCCTTGTAAGGAAGGAGATTTGCGTTGAGTGATCAGGATACAGAAACTAAAGAAGCATCGGGCGAGGCCCCTGAAGAAAAAGAGATAGACCATCTTTCAGATCTGAGCGAGTTAGAGAAGATTAAGGCTGAACTCCAGAAGGAAAAGGAGAAAGCAGCCCAGGCACTCGCCGAGGGTGAAGATGAAGAAGAAGATTTACGGGAGGTCGATTATCTTCAAAAGCTGATCACCCTTGCCGTTAAATTTGATCACCATATTGGCATGTTTTTGATGCCCGCATACATTGATTGCGGATTGAAATATGACCACCGTTTGTCTGAAAGTTATACCGTGCAGTTGACTACCATCCAGTCGTTTTTGCGTCTGCTTGAAAAAGTCGATGGCGTGACCCGCGAAGAGGTGACCAAGCAATGTGTCTTGAATTTGAGAAACATTCTGCAACTGGTTCATAAGAATATGATCAAACCGCTTTATCGTGAAGTGGATTTGATGAAAAAGAAACCAAAATCTGAAAGTCTCGATAACTTCAAAAAGAACTGGAACGAACGGTTGGATGAAATGCAGAAAACTTGTGATTTTGAATATCAGATTCTTGATGTAAAAGGGTTCTTGGTGAAGTAAAAAAACAGAGGGGGTTGGGTGCGGTATTGTGATCCTTCTTCCGTGAAAAATTGTGTTTTATATTTAACGTCTGATTGCTGACGTATGGCTTCAAGAGCCCCTTTCGGGGCTCTTTCCTATTGGAGTTCTATTGATGTTGCATGATAAAAGAAAGGGCTCAAAAATTGGCTGACGAAAATACCGATGA
>JAESTE010000132.1 GCA_016763735.1 Nitrospinaceae bacterium
CGAAACCTATCATGGTTGTGAGTGAACTTAAGATAACCGCCTGCCCGGTGCTTTTGCCGAGAACGTTTTTATCTTCTTCTTCGCGGTAACGATGGATGATATGGATTCCGTTCACCACCCCTATACCCAGTATCAACGGCAAGATGACGAGGTTCGCCATATTGAGTTTTAGTCCGGTCAACTCCATTATTCCCAGCGTCCATATCGAGCCTGCTATCACGGGAAGCAATATAAAGAAAACCGTGCGCGGATTTCTAAAAACGATAAAAACATAAATGATGATTGCGGTCATGGCATAGATGCCGCCGTTGATATAGCCTTCGGTCATTAACCGTGTGGAGTTGAACATATGCACCGCACTGCCTGTGACGTTGGCGTCAACGGAGCGCAGGTCTTTAAGGTAACGCTTGCGTTCATCGAGGTTCCAGATATCTACACTGGGGAAAATAGTAATCAGATATTTACCCTGTTTAGAAATATATCTGTCGCGCAAACTTTTGGGTATCTCGGAAATCTCTACGAGTTTAGGGTCGGCATTTTTTTTCAGGTCGGCCATCAAGTCGCGATAATCAACAAACAATTTTTCTGAAAATACTTCCAAACTTGCTTCAGCTAATTTTGGCTCAATGGTTTTATTGGTTTCCAAAAACTTATCAATCTCTCTTGCGGCTTGTGCGACTTTATCTTCTTTGCCTTCAGGGCCTTGCAACTTAAAGCGGATGCGTTTTAAAGTTTTGGTCAATGCTCTGAGTGAGAACGGCTCGTCGTCTTCTTCGACATAGAGTTCGCTCAACAGGGGCGAAAGGTTTTCGCGGACGTATTGCAAATTTTCTTCCTGATGTTTTGGCACCATCGCCGCGATGCTTTCTACATTTTCTATTGTGGGCAGGGTTTTCAGCTGAGTTTCTTTATGTCGCACTTCTTCAAGCGAGTCGGCGAGCATGGCGGCAGACCAGGCCGAGCGACCCGCATTTTCGAGTATGCGCATTTCATATTTTACGGCTTCGGTGCCTTTGGCCTGCAGGTTCAGCAGGTTGTAGTCGAAATGCGCGGTTCTTAATGAAAGCGATGCCACAAGCACCAGCACACAACAAACGGTGATGATGAGTTTGTAGTGGCTGAAAAATCGGTCGAGCCAACTTACACTGGCGATGATTGGTTTTTCTGCTGATTTGGAATAGACAGGCTTTCGCCATTTTTCCTCTAGGGTTACCAATGCGGGTAATAGCAGAACCATGGCTATCATGCAGAAGAGAATGCCCCATCCCGCTATCCACCCCAACTCGACGATGCCGATGAAGTCGGTCAGCACCATTGCACCGAACGCCATGGCTGTGGTGATGGCTCCTGAAAAATTGCCTTGCCCGGTTCCTTGCAGGGTTTTTTGTAGAGCGGTTGAAATATCGGCTCCCTCCTGTCGTTCTTCTTTATAGCGTTCGAGAATGTGAATGCCGAAGTCGATGCCCAACCCGATTAAAATTGTCGTGAACACCACCGAAAGAATATTCAGGTGGCCCACTGTTAGCGAGGTAAAGCCCAGAGACCATGCCAGCGCAATGAGCAGACTGAAAACGGCGAGCAGGGGTTTTACGATTCCCTTGAATGCGATGATGAACAACAGAACGACCCCGCCCAAGGCTATCTTCGATGCCAGTTCGACATCTTTTTGGGTGGTGATCATTTCGTCGGTGGAGATAACGTCTTCCCCTGTCAACCCGACTGAGATGCTTGGAAAATCTTTTTTCACTTCGGCGATCAGTTCGCGTGCGGAGTAGACCGAGTCTTTATACCCTGTGAAACTGGTTTCATCTTCGTTGGGAACCGCGAGTATGAAAAGCAGTTTTTCGTTTTTAGATACCAGATAACCTTTGTCCCGAAGAGACTCTTCGCCGGAATTGAACAACGATTGCCAGGGCGACTGGTAATAATAATTTTTTTTCAGTGACCGATTCATCTCTTCAATGATACGTAGCAAAAGATTCAGATCGTTTTCGTCGTTTTTTTCTTCATCTTCTTCATCATCGCCCCCACCGAGAAAATCGGTCATCAGGGAATCGACCATGCCGGAGCTGATTTCTCTATTGATTTCGTTTAGCAGGGGGTTGAGTCCGGGTGCGGCGTTGATCGATTCGATAAAGTCTTGATGTTCTTCGAGTTTTATTTGCAGGCTTTTTAATTCTGGCGGATCGAGGTAGAGCAGGAAGCGAGAGCGGAAGTAAGATGTGTCGAATTTATAGATGACTTGCGAGAACAGGTCTGGCCTAACTTGTAGTTTTGCGGCTAGCACCTCAGCGAACTCGGCCATTTTTTCGGGCGACTCGCTTTCTGCGACGATGACCATTCCTTCGAGGTCTTCAAAATGGTCGCGGTATTCTTCATAAAGTTTTACATAAGGCAGGCCTTTGGCGACCGGGTCTCCACGCCCGGTTTTGAAAGTCAGCTTTTCTCCGGTGACCCATATGGAGAGCCCTGCCAAAATTACAGAGACGGCAACGACAGCCAGCGAATGTTTAAACGCCAGTCGTTCAATAAAGCGGAATAGTTTGTTCAAGAATGTTGAAGAGGGGTTATCGGAGTCGTTATTGCTCATAAAAACTCATACCCTCGAAGATGAGAAAAATGGGTGCCAACTGCCTCCCAAGCTAGTGGGCGGCGGTGCGCCGCTAGAAGCGCTTGCCAAGGCTGAAGATATGAGCGTTGAGGCCGATATTGGGGAACTCGATTCCGGAATTAGACACGTGGAATAGTCGATAGTTTACAGACCAGGCTCCGGTTTGGTTGTAGAACTCTACACCGGCACCTACATGGAGTAGAAATTCGAATTCTGTTGCGATCTCACGTGTGGCTAAATCATTCCAATCGCCGTAGGAGAAACCTGCACCTGCAAGAAGATTCGGAGCCCATTTTCTGTTGGGACTAAGAAACTTATATTGAGCCATAAGTGGAGAAAAACCCCATTGTGTGTTTCCACCCCGGTCTGCGGCAATAGCAACACCTGCTTCTGCATGGTAGAACAACGCGCCTTTATACCAGGATTCGCCGATCAAACCTGTGAGATTTTTCTGCCAATTAGGGAAGATGAAAACCGTACCTATATTGATGCGATCTCTTCCGGGAGGCAAATCGAAGGTATAACCCCACCCAAATTGGCCACCGAAGTCGGAAGAACCTTTTTCGAATCGTTGAGAGAAAGTGTCGGCCTCGGCAGCGAAGGTCTGAGTTGATAAGAGCAGGCAAAAAGCCGTGGCAACGGCAAACAAAAATCTCATAACTATCTGTATCCTAATCTTTAATTGCGGAATAAATACAACTTCAATTGCGAAATTGTATCATAAAATATTGATTTATCCAGGCAATAATTGGGTTGCATGGATAATGTTTAGTGCTATAATCGGCGTTTTCTCAAATAAATAAAGGGATTTTCGCTATGATGGGAATAGGTTTTCCAGAATTGATGATCATTTTGGTCATTATTATGATCATATTTGGAGCGGGTAAGTTGCCTGAAATTGGTAGCGCTTTTGGAAATAGCATCCGAAACTTTAAGAAATCTATGAAGGATGCAGAAAATGAAGAGTTGCCAGAAGGCGAAGGCTCCACCACAGAAGCAGTGACTGAAGGTGACGGCGTTACTGCTGAGGGTGATCCTGCAGAGGGTGATTCTGCTGAGGGTGATTCTGCAGAGAATGCCAGCCCTGAAGAAAACCCTGTTGCATCTTCGAAGGAACCGGAAGCAAAATAACCGGTTTCTGTTTTCCGGGCTCTTTTTTATCAAGAAAAATGCCGGTAACACATTCCAATTGAATCGCTTTGCTGTTCGGCGCATCTTATTTAATCAGGATGGGTGGGTCAGCACGGTTTCCAGGTAAAAAGAGACATCTCTCTATTTTGAATCACTTTTTATGTCCTTTACTCAGCCCAAAGAAGATAAAAAATTAGAAGAAGCCCTGGTGCGGCAGTTTCAAGGTGGCGACCTTGAGGCCTACGATAAAATAGCTGATATCTATCAAAAAAAGATATATGGCCTCAGTTTCAATTTAACCCGCAACCAAATGGATGCGCAGGATGTGACACAGGAAGTTCTTCTGACTCTCTTCCGCA
>JAESTE010000133.1 GCA_016763735.1 Nitrospinaceae bacterium
AAGCGACAATGGGAATCTTGAGCCGGCGAGCTTCGGCTACCGCATTATGCTCACGCTTGACATCAATAATGAACATGACGTCAGGAAATTTCACCATGTTTCGGATTCCATTAAGATTTCGGTAAATTCTTTCCGATTCACGTTTCAGCTTAGACTGTTCCTTCTTCCCATAACTACTCAGGGTTCCGTCCGATTCCATTTTCTCGATCTCTTCCAATCGACCAATGGATTTGCGAATAGTTTTCAAGTTGGTCAGTGTTCCTCCCAGCCAGCGCTCAGTCACATAGAACTGACCACAGGCTTCAGCTGTCTCCTGAATAGCCTGTTGTGCCTGCTTCTTGGTACCGACAAAGAGGATCTTCTCTCCTTTGAGAACGGTCTTGGCCAGAAACTTGCAGGCTTCCTCCAACTGGGTGACCGTCTGGGTCAAATCGATAATATGAATGCCGTTTCGAGCATCGAAAATGAATCCCTTCATTTTCGGATTCCATCGGCGGGTTTGATGACCGAAATGCACTCCGGCTTCCAAAAGTTCTTTAATCCCTATTTCACTCACAATATTAGTTTTGATCGCCTGCTGTTGTTACAGGGATCTAATGTATTTTAGTTTTTAAACTTATTTCCTTTCTTCGGCTGTAAACGAAGCGCCAGGAATATTCCTTCACTGGATCTCCGCATTCCGACATACTGCCGGAATTTACGTCCGATTCGGTTTTGGCCAACCCCGCTTCCAACCACGAGGATTTAAATGACCGTGAATCAATGGTGATCGACCAGACAAGTCTGTCTATGCTGACCACCCCTTTTCCTGAAGAATCCAAAAAGCCGGATTCCACCGGAAAAGCCTAGAAAAATAGCAGAGCTTTTCCTACGAGCAACTATTATTTCCAGTTTTCGATAGGTTTTTCATCAGATTTGTTGGAATCTCACCAAATGGCTTGCTTTACTACCATTCGATTAAGCCTGATCGGTCATCCATAGGAAAGCGGCGACTCCGTCGCGCGCACTCCAGACCACTGACGCGTCACCCAGAGAGCTCTGATTTCCCGGTGGGTTTTGGGACTGCGTGCGACGGAGTCGCCACTGTGGTTCAGGAGGAACCCGGGATTAACTGGATAAGAACGGTAATGTTGCCCTTAACCGAATGCTGTGGCTCTCACTCAGAGCGCGGTACCATGAAAACTGAACTTACAGAAAAATGAGGGCACGACACCCAGCATCATCCAACATCCAACACTCAAGATGCCAGTAAACGATAAGTGGAAGGACATGGAAGGTGCGGTCTGTGTGCTGGCCGGGGGCGGAAGCCGCCGAATGGGAAAAAACAAAGCTCGGCTGAAACTGGCCGGCGTCAGCTTGTTGCGTCACACCATTCGTTCAGTGAGTTTTTTAAACTGGCCGATTCATGTCATACGTCACGATCGGATTCAGAAATGCGGTCCATTAAGCGGAATTTATACGGCCTTCTTGATGACTCAAAAACAGGTATTGTTGATTCTGCCTTGCGACATGCCCTTATTGACCTCGGCGCTTCTGTTGGAATTACTACAGAAGTTTGATAACAGCTCGCATGGAATATTCTCCTTTGCATGCGGTCGCTACGGGTTTCCTATCCTGCTGAAACGCAACTCAATGAGCGGAATACTCAAGCAGATCGAACGGGGAGACTACTCAATCCAAGCCCTTGCAGCAGGCCTTCCCGGAATGAAGTATTCCGTACCGGAAGAGAAGACCAGCGAGCTTATGAATATCAACACGCCCAAGGAATTGACCCGTGCAGCAAGCCTGGTTTCAAAAAATCATCAAAGAACAACCCCGGAATAAATTCCCATCACAATCCTTGCATCCCTCCCAAATGGTCATGTAGATTTGCCCTATGATAAAAGGGCTTGCAACGGTTTTCTTGAGTGTCTTTTCGATCAACACACTTGCCCAGCATATCGAAGTCATTCTGAAGGACAATGCATCCGTGCAGGGCGAATTACTCACGACGAAGGATGACCAGATATTTCTGGACATCGGTTATACCGTCCTTCCAATTCCACGCGAAAAAATCGTTACCATCAAGACGATCAGATCGGACTTGGACGAAAGTTCCCGTTCAGCAAACCACAATCCCGGAACGGCCGGGTCCAATGGCGAAGAATCGGGAGATGCTTCAATCGGCGGAAACGGAATTTTTTTCAACTCCAGTGGATACACAGAAGAGAAGCCTGTTCGTGAGTGGATCGAGGAATTAGGGGAAAGTGTTGTTCAGGTCAAGACACCCCGCGGATTCGGTTCCGGATTCATCATCAATAAACGAGGATACCTTATGACGAACTATCACGTCATCGAAGGAGAGTCCCGAATTTCCATAGAAGTATTCCACCGGAAAAAAGATCGTCTGGACCGTAAGACTTACCAACAGATCCGAATCATAGCGTTGAATAAATTTGCGGATCTCGCGTTGTTGAAAATTGAAGATCCTCTGCCTGACAATATCATCCCTGTAAAACTGGGTGACAATGAGGAACTGGAAGTCGGCGAACCGGTATTCGCGATTGGAAATCCCCTGGGGCTGGAACGAACGGTTACAGAAGGGATCATCAGCACGAAAACCCGCCCGATTTCGGGAACCCTTTTCCTTCAGACAACAGCCCAGATAAATCCCGGGAATAGTGGTGGCCCCTTGTTCAATCTGAAAGGAGAAGTCATCGGCATCACCAATATGAAGATGAATTACTTTGAAGGTCTGGCGTTCGCCATTCCTGTTTCTTCGGTAAAGCACTTCCTGATTCATCGCGATGCTTTCGCCTACGACAATAAAAACCCAAGCAGCCCTTTTATCTATCTAGCCCCTCCAGGGAATCAGAAACACTGAATTCAGTATCACCCATGATTAACCCCCTTCGCTCTTTCTACTTCGGCTGTGTCCTGCTTGCAGGGATGACCGGCGTTCTGCAGGCTGAGATTGTATCGGCCCCGAAACTCCTGCCCGGCGGGACTTTTTTTGTCTTAACCGCTCCTGATTTTGGGAAAATCCGCTCGTTCACA
>JAESTE010000011.1 GCA_016763735.1 Nitrospinaceae bacterium
AAATACCAATAAACTACGGAATTAATTTGTAATCTCACTGTACTCCAACTAAAAGCCAGGTCATAGGTGGGTAAGGCTTTGGCCCCCCATTACTTCGAGGGAAAACGCCGTTAATTCTTTGTGTGGAGCGGGCGTTCGAGAAGTTGCCTGCCTAAAAGATCAAAAAACATGAAAAGTATTTCGTCTCGTCTAGATACTGGTTACTTCATTATTAAGTGACTACGAAAGGGTGCTTGGTCGCAAAATGAGGCCATCTGGCGGTGCAGCGCGGAACAAGGCTATGTCTAAGGTCCTTGCAAACGCGCTTTTTACTCGAGGTGAAAACCGTAATGATGTGAAGTGGATTGAATACAGCAGGGATAATACCGGCGACAATTCCCTTTTAGTTGACGCAATTGCAGTCCTTTATGATTGTGGTTATATCAACTGCACCAAAAAGTACTCCTCGGCAAAAAGATACGACTGCTCGATATTTTGTCCTGAAGATTCATTACTGGAATTGCTAATCGGCATTGAGAACCCTGTTTACCGACCCAAAAAATTGAAAAGAGCGGAGCTTGTTACGTTTTCCCACAAGGAAACTGACATATATTTCTCAAGAGATGGAACGGAGAGAAATATGATACACACCAGGCAAATGGATGTTCCGCAAGACGCGCTCGAGCAAGTCAAATTAGACAAGCCCTTTTTAGTCCGACTTAACAACTATCGAAACGACGCTGTTGTTGAACTCTGTGGTGTAAGGATGACTGGCATCGAGGCCAGTAGAAAGTACTGCAATGCAGATTTCAGGCAGTACGGCCGCTTCCATAACGTGCTGCAGAACATTAAGAACCATACCGATGGAATCGACAATAGGTTGCTCGCAAAGATCGATGGAGAAGAGGTCGCTGAAGTTGATTTGAAAAACAGCCACCTGATGATGATGTATCTTTTAACCAGTACCAAGTGTTAACACCACTCCAAACCCATCATTAATTGCCGCAGAACTCAATTAATCCAGATTTAGCCCTTATTTTTAGTTTTTCCTAGAATTTCTCTATTTCAGTCCGGTTTTAATAAACGTCGCGTCATTTGAAGTGAATTCATGCAGTTAAAGCGGTATAAATGAAACGCTGATAAGAACGGCATGATGTCTTCAAAGATTAGCCGTCACAGTCGACACCATGCCTTAACCGTGCAATTCGCACAGCCCAATAAGTTTACCCCTTATTGGATGTAAATCCAGTTTTTATCGGCTTTAACATGCCGATCAAACCCTCGACTCGACTTTTTAATTGTTTACGCTGTCATCAGCAAGTGATGATCTGTCAACAGTGTGATCATGGCCAACGATATTGTGCGAATGAATGTCGACAACTTGCCCGGAAAAGCTCACTCAAGCGTTGTAATCGGAAGTACCAAAATAGTCTCAAAGGTCGCTTTAATAATGCCGAACGTCAACGTCGTTTTCGAAAAAAGAAACAACTTGAAAAAAGAGTAACGGATCAGTCTTCCCCTTCAAAACAATCTCGTGATTTACTCCTTAGCAAGGTGTGCGCGCTTAAAAACAGGTCAAAAATCCCCACCTTTAGGACAAAAACAGTTTGTCATTTTTGTGGGGTTCCTGGTGGCCCGTTTTTTCGCGTCGGTTTCCTTAAAAAACGAACGATTTATCCTTGTCGTTCGAAACGAGTTAACGATTTCGGAGAAAATAAACATGGCCATTAGTCTCGATAAAGAAAGTCAAATCTTACGTTATCACTTCGTTGAAAAGTGGAAGGTCGGTACGATTGCCACTCAACTGGGTGTTCATCACTCGGTGGTCGATCGGGTATTGTCACAAGCAGGCAGGCCAAAAGTTGAGCGGTCGATCCGGCCATCAATGATTGATCCGTACCTGCCTTTCATATTAAAAACCTTGGAGCAATATCCCAAGCTCACTGCGGCGCGATTATTTGAGATGGTCAAAGTGAGAGGTTATTCAGGTGGTCCCAGTTTATTTCGCCAACGAATTTCAGAACTGCGTCCGCGCAAACAACCGGAAGCGTTTTTGCGATTAAAAACACTGCCTGGGGAAGAAGCACAAGTCGACTGGGGTCATTTTGGTCATGTGATGATTGGTAAAGCGAAACGTCCGCTGATGGCTTTTGTGATGGTGCTCAGTTGGAGTCGGAAGATCTTTTTACAGTTTTATTTTAATCAACAAATGGAGAGTTTTTTACGGGGACATGTCGCCGCTTTCACCGCATGGCAAGGTGTCCCCAAAATTTTGCTCTACGATAATCTCAAGTCGGCCGTACTTGAAAGGCAAGGTGAGGTGATCCGATTTCATCCCATGCTCATTCAATTATCCGCCCACTACCGTTTTGAAGCTCATCCGGTTGCCGTCGCCAGAGGGAATGAGAAAGGCCGGGTTGAACGAGCGATCCGTTACATTCGCGATAATTTTTTTGCCGCCAGGCAATGGAAAGATATTGATGATTTAAATGCGCAAGCCAATGACTGGTGTCAAGGTGTGAGTGGCGATCGCATTTGTCCCGGCTCACCTTCGATGACGGTGAAACAAGCTTATCAACAGGAGCAAACGTGCTTGCTCAATTTACCCGGCGATCACTTCCAAACCCATGAACTCGTTCGGGTCACGGCTCGTAAAACGCCTTATGTTCGTTTTGACTTAAATGATTATTCGATCCCACATACCCATGTACAAAAAGTATTAACGGTCTCCGCTAATTTAACCTGCGTTCGGATCCTTGATGGCCAGGACACGCTCGCAGAGCATCCCCGTAGTTTTGATAAAGGCCAACAAGTTGAACAGCAAACTCATATTGATGCCCTGTGGCAAAGCAAAGTTGAAGCGAAGCGCACGCGGGGGCACAATCGGCTGAGTCATGCCTCACCATTGCTCGACGATTTACTCAATCAAAGCGTTGAACGAGGGCATGTGTTAAAAACCACGATCAAGTTGTTAATTGAACTGCTCGACCGCTATGGACAACGCGAATTTCAGATCGCCATTGAAGAAGCAATCAAAGCACTGTCGCCTTATCCAGAAGGTGTTCGTCAAATTCTTGAGCGGCGATGTGATGAACAAAATAAACCACCCCCCATTGCCGTATCCGTGCCAGAAAAAGCCAAACACTATTCGGTCAAACCCGCTCAATTATCCGATTATGACAAGCTCTCAAATCAAGGAGAAAACCATGACAATGAGCAATGAAGATTTAAAACAACAAGCCGTCGAACTAAAAATTTATGGGCTGCAAGCGCACTGGCATGAGCTTACCGAACCACAAGTCAGTTGGATCGCTAAATGGTTTGAATGGGAGCAGGTGGTCCGAAAACAACGCGGGCTTGAACGCCGTCTGCGTAGCGCCAAAATTGGAAAGTTTAAACCGCTGGTTGACTTCGACTGGCAATGGCCCGACAAAATCGATCAACAAGCCGTGCATGAATTTATGCAACTTGAATTTCTTAATGACGCCACCAATCTGATCCTGATTGGCAGTAACGGTGTCGGTAAATCAACCATCGCACAAAACCTTGCTTACCAGACCGCCATTCAAGGGCACAGCGTCGTCTTCACCAGTGCCGCCAACATGCTCAACGACTTAGCGGGACAAGATGGTGATTTGGCTTTAGAGCGACGACTAAAATATTACGCTCAGCCGAAACTATTAGTCATTGATGAAATGGGTTATCTGTCTTACAGCAACCGCCATGCCGACTTACTCTTTGAAATCGTTAGTCGGCGGTACGAAAAAAACTCAACCATCGTCACCACCAATCGCCCCTTTTCGGAATGGGGAGAGGTCTTTCCCAATGCCGCTTGCGTCGTGTCGCTCATTGATCGGTTGATCCATCACAGTGAGATCTTGAGTATTGAAGGAGGCTCCTATCGAATGAAGGAAGCGAAAGAGCGCTCAGCTAAGAAAAACAAGAGGAAATCAAAATGCAAAGGATAAAAATACCGACCTTCTGGAGCGCAGAGCAAGCCGATCTCGTTTATCAATTTCTAGGAGAATTACAGGCGGTCATTTGGCAGCAATATCATCACGATATTGAGCAGATGTATGACGAAGTCAGGAAAGAGCAGGCGCGTCATGAAGATCCTGATGGATTTGATGATGAGATTGAGTTTTAAATCTGATGACTGAGAATAAAGGGCAGTTGCCCTTTATTTTTGGGATTAGGTTCTGCGGCAAATAACTGCGGGTTTACTCCGGCGGTAACAGCAAGAAGCGGTCATTCAGAAACGTGGTTCCGTCTTATTTAGTGAGGCTGTATTCAGTACGCTGTTAGCAATCTGTGTAGCTGTATACTTGATTTTAGTTAAATATGGACTATCTTTAACAATCAGTAAGACAAGCTAATTAAATTTTGCTTTAGATAAGGAAATTGAATCCTGTTTTATCCTTCCTGCTTTATCTTGTTTGAATTAGCAAAAATCAATTTAAGTTTTAAACGGCTAACGAGTAAATTATCGCTGGACAAAGTTATGCTTTGCCCAATATTTAAGGTGTTATACACCTAACAATACGCTGAAATCTAGCGTAAAAAACCCACGCGAAATTAGCTCTGCGTTAGGCGTCTTTGAAACAGTCATCATACACAAAGGACAGTCCACATACACAAAAGAGGGTATTGCCATGATAGGAAAGACTTGGTGCACTGTACTGGTGTTCACTATGGTAGTTGCTGGCTGCCAGCCATCTGAGGAGTCGACCAATACGTCTCCTTCCGTGGTTCCATCAGCTAAGGCCGAGGCCGAAGTGCGGGCTGCTGTTGTCAACATCTATGCGGCGTTAAGCGCCAAGGATGCCAACGGGATCGAGCCGTACATCAAATCCGATGGATACTCAGAGTTCGCCGTGACAGGCGGTCTGCTCCGCCTTGATATGGAGTATCTCCGATCGTTTTTGACCGGCGAGATGGAGCTCCAGGCCGAGGTCGAGGACCTGAAGGTCGAAACGTATGGAGACGCCGCTGTCGTCACCGGATACCGCGTACACTCCTTCAAGATGCCGGATGGGAGCATCGACGAGGGTACTCAACGGCTGTCGATGGTGTGGGCGAGACTGGAAGGACATTGGAAGGTTTTGCACGTCCACCTACCTCCTTCTTCCGAGGGCTAACCCAATCAAGCAACAACGCTTAACAAATCGCAGGATATCGAAATGCTAAAAGACGCATCCGATTCAGCTTTGCGTTAAATGTTTCCAAAGCGTCCTAGGGGAAATTAACAAATAATAACGCTCTACCGAAATCTGAGGAATTTAAATTAGTGACAAAACAAACAACAATTTTTCTTATATTAATTCTATTTATTAATATTCCATGTAATTCTTTTGCGACAGAGATTATAAAATGGTCAGAATTAGATCAGCAAGAGTTAAAGTACGTAAAGAATGTTTACTCTGGAAATTACAATCAAGTTAAAGAATATTTTTCCTCCGAGTACGATAAAAAAGATATGGTAAAAGTTTTTAATCATGCGGTGATATATGATAATTATGGTCTTCATGAGTATTGTCTTTTTTGTGGGCCATGTCCTACGTGTGTTAAAACGAAGTCCATTGGTATACCTGGTGAATTTAGTTTCAAACGCACAAAATCTGAAAGTCTTTATAAAAAGGCAATGAAATTAGGTCACCCTTATGCGGGATATATGTTATACCGTCAGAATATCATCGCAATAAATACTAGATTGACTCGTCGAAATCATAAAATAATATTTAGAAATCTAATGCCATACGTTGAGAATAGAGATGGTGTTGCTACATTTATGTACTACTACCTAAAAGGTGAATTAAGAATAAGACCAGACACAGCAGAGTGGGCAATTATTGAATGGAAAAAGAATTATGATAAAATAGTAAAACTATTAGAACATGAGGCAATTAACGGACGGGTTCTAGCGATGTTTTATTTAGGAATAATTTA
>JAESTE010000134.1 GCA_016763735.1 Nitrospinaceae bacterium
CCTTAAACCCGTTTTCTGTCCTATACTCACCATTGGGAAACTCCTTGTTAAACAAAATATGAAGGTGGAAAAATCGATAATCCTTGCTGCCGGCAAAGGCAAAAGGATGGGGGATTTAACGACGGACATCCCCAAACCGATGCTCAAGATCGGAGATAAGCCCATCCTCGAACACATTGTAGAAGGGCTCATTTCGGCAGGTATTTCAGAAATTTTCATCATCACCGGTTATCAGGCCGAATCCATTGAGAACTACTTCGGCACCGGCTCGAAATGGGATGCTGAGTTTACTTTTGGCCGTCAGGAAATCCCCAACGGAACAGGTAAAGCCCCTGAAGTGGCCCGAAGTTGGGTTGAAAAATCCCCTTTCCTCCTAACTTATGGGGATATTCTCGTTCACCCCAGTACCTACTCAAAAATGGTGAACCGTTATGAAAAAGGGGATACCCAGGGAGTCGTCACCATTACCAAAGGCGATGACATCACCAAAGGAGGAATCGTCCTGTTCGATCAGGATCGTCGATTTACGGAAGTCATTGAAAAACCGAGCCATGAAACCATCGCCGAATTAAAGAAATCGGGAAGACTTCAGGATGATCTGGCAGCTTGGTATAATGCGGGAATCTATGTATTTGAGCCCCGAATTTTCGAACACACCGAGAAACTGTCCCTTTCTCCACGAGGCGAATACGAACTGACGGATGCGTTCAACCAGTTGGCAGCATCGGGAGACCATTTGAGTGTGGTGGAAACCGAAGGCCGATGGGTGGATGTCCGAGATCCGGAGGTTCTGCGATCTTTGGAAGGAGCCTGAAACCGGATAGCACCTTACCTCCTATATGAGGGTTGACGAAAATCCCTGAAAAATTCAGTTATTTCCTTCTTGCATCACACAAAAACGGCGTTATTCTTTCGCTCCGCTTGGGCTCTGCGAGTGCAGAAATACCCAGAAAGCGGCATTTAAACCAACTTGAATAACAAAAATGTCTCCCTTTGAGACACGATTGACCCAGAATCCCGGTTTCATCGGGATTTAGACCGGCCTTCAAAAGCCGCCTTTCTCTAGGAGTTATTCCGACCCCCATTATTTCATTTTCTTATGCTGACCATGGAAGAAGCCATGCTGCAATGCGAAACAAGCTTTGCTGAAGGCCAAATTGTTACCGGAACCATCATCGAAGTCCGCCCCAAGGAAGTCCTTGTGGATATCGGTTATAAAAGTGAAGGATCCGTTCCTGCTTCTGAATTCGAAGACATCAAGGAAGTTAAGGTATCCGACAAAGTAAGCGTACTGATCGAACGGCTTGAAGACCGGGAGGGAATGGTAATTCTCTCCAAGGAAAAAGCCGAAATGAAGGAAAATTGGGATAAAATCCTGACGATCTGTAACGAAGGCGGCATTATCAACGGAAAGGTCAAAGCCGTTGTCAAAGGGGGTTTACTTGTGAATATCGGCGTGGAAGCATTTCTGCCGGCATCTCAGGTGGACGTTATTCCTCCGCGAAACTTGAGCACGTTCGTCGGTAACAATTACGATTTCAAGGTCGTAAAAATTAACCAGGAACGTCAGAACATCGTTCTCTCCCGCCGCGAACTGATTGAGCAGGAAAGAAACGAACGACGGTCAAAGCTTCTCTCGGAAATGATGCCTGGAGACATCCGAAAGGGAACGGTCAAGAATATCACCGATTTTGGGGCATTCATCGACCTGAATGGTCTGGACGGTCTCTTACATATCACCGATATGAGCTGGGGACGAATGGGACATCCTTCGGAAATGGTGTCTCTCGGTCAGGATATCGATGTAGTGGTCCTTGATATCAATCGCGAAAGAGAGCGCGTAAGCTTGGGATTGAAGCAGAAAATGGCCAATCCCTGGGAGCAGATCGAAACCAAATACGCTATTGGCACCAAAGTCCAGGGACGGGTGGTCAACCTCGTGCCTTACGGAGCTTTCGTGGAACTCGAACCGGGTGTGGAAGGGCTGGTGCATGTCACCGAATTATCCTGGACGAAGCGTATCGCGAAACCTTCCGATGTGTTGAAACTCGAGGAGGTAATCAGCGCAGTGGTGCTGGGCATCAACCGCGAAGAACAGAAGATTTCATTGGGAATCCGACAATTGGAAACCAATCCATGGGACGAAGCCCAGGACAAATACCCAATCAACGGCACCATCAAGGGCCGTATCCGAAACCTTACCAGCTATGGAGCTTTCGTGGAGTTGGAAGATGGATTGGATAGGATGATTCACGTTTCGGATATTTCCTGGACCCGCAAGATCAATCATCCTTCCGAAGTCATCAAGAAGGGCGAAGAAGTCGAAGCTATGGTTCTGGAGATCGATCGTGAAAACCAGAGAATCTCACTCGGTATTAAGCAATTGTCTCAGGACCCATGGAGCAATATCGACAACTTCTATAAGGTGGGAGACTTGGTTACCGGGAAAGTGACGAAATTGGCAAGCTTCGGGGCTTTTATTGGCTTGGAACACGATATCGACGGTTTGGTTCACATTTCTCAAGTCAGCGAAGAACACATCGACAAAATAAAGAATGTGCTCAATGTCGATCAGGAAGTCACCGCACGGGTGATCAAAATCGATAAAGGCGAACGGCGTATCGGTCTATCGATCAAGGCTGCCAATTACTCCAATGAACAGATTGAGGCTGAGCAGGCCATGCTGGATTCATTGAAACCAGGTGAAGACTTGGTGGCCCTTCAACACGCCTTTGAAGCTGTGGACACAACTGAAGAGGGAACAGAAACCGAAACGGAGACCCCCTCAGAAAAAGAAGAAGAGTAAACCGGGTTAATCCCTCAGCTACACTTTAAAACGGGCCGGTCATCGGCCCGTTTTTTGTTGCTCTCCCTATATAATACTTAAAAATAAAAGAGCTCCGGTAGGGAGTACTGTCCTCAGCACGCCGTATGATGAACCTGAAGTCATCGGTTCGAACCGGGCTCCGCCTTAAATTGAATAATGGACATTATTGAAGAATTGAAATGGAGAGGCCTGCTGGCTGATTGTACGGATGAGAAAGGTCTCAAGGCTCGCCTACAGTCCAACCCGATAACCCTCTATGTAGGGTTTGATCCGACTGCTGACAGTCTTCACGTCGGAAGTCTGGTTCCCTTGTTGGCTCTCAGGCGATTCCAGAACGCCGGACACCACCCGATTGCTGTAGCCGGGGGAGCAACCGGCCTGATCGGAGATCCCAGCGGACGAGCCACGGAACGGGCCTTGCCGACCAAAGAACTGATCGAAGAGCGTCTGGTCCCGATAAGCGCTCAATTGAAGTTAATTCTCGATTTTGAAACCCAATCCAATCCAGCACGAGTCGTCAACAATGCTGACTGGATCACGCCGATCACCTTCATTGATTTCCTCAGGGATATCGGAAAACATTTTTCCGTAAACATGATGGTCGCGAAGGAAAGTGTTCGATCCCGGATGGAGGATCGGGACAGTGGTATCAGTTTCACTGAATTCAGCTACATGCTGCTTCAAGCTTACGATTTTTATCATTTACGCAAGGATGCGGAATGCGAACTTCAGGTCGGAGGGAGTGACCAGTGGGGAAACATTACAGCCGGAATCGATCTTTGCCGAAGGCAATTGGGAAAGGAAGCCTTCGGGCTGACCCTTCCTTTGATCACCAAATCCGACGGAACCAAATTCGGAAAAAGCGTAGATGGAGCGATCTGGCTGGATAAAGAAAAAACCAGCGTCTACAAATTCTATCAATTCTGGATCCGAGCAGATGATCGCGATATCATCCCTTACCTGAAATTCTTCACATTCCTGGAAAAAGAGAAAATAACGGATCTGGAGGAAAAACATCAAACTGCACCGCATCGCAGGGAAGCTCACCAAACCCTTGCGGTAGAAATGACCAACTTGATCCATGGGGCTGACGCGACCCGGGATGCCATAAAGGCGAGTGAAATCCTGTTCGGAGGCTCAATGGAAGGAATCAGCGAATCACTTTTCGAGGACGTTGTGGGAGAAGTTCCCACCGTGAAACTTCCCGTAACCGAGCTGAATGACGAGGGTATCTGGCTTCCGGAGCTCCTGGAAAGATCGGGCATCTGTAATTCCAGGGGACAGGGAAGAAAAGACATCAAAGGTGGAGGGATCTACCTCAATAACAACCGAATCTCAGATGATCAGAAAAAAGTGACATTCGGAGATCTCCTTTTCGGAAAACATGTTCTTTTAAGAAAAGGAAAAAGAAACTACTCGGTGGCTACATTTCAGTAACTCACTATATTTTTCTTCCGGCATCGCTGGACAAACCGATTTCTGGAATGGGCACGAATACTGCTGGGAATTCGTGAACGAGTTTTTTGGGAAGATTCCCTATTCATTTATATCTTATCCTTGTTCCAGGATCTGATCTGATGGAAATATGAACCATTCAGTAGTTCGCAAGCAGAGAAATTCACAAAAGATGTATTTCAATTTCGACGGATATTCAATCGCTTTTAAGGGCCGTTCAAAAA
>JAESTE010000135.1 GCA_016763735.1 Nitrospinaceae bacterium
AATGCCCGCAGAAAATGCCGCGATCAAAAATAATACGCACCCGGCTGAATGGACTTTTGAAAATATTCGTACCATGCGCGAACAAATCAAAAGGCTTGGTTTGAGTTATGACTGGGATCGTGAAATCGCCACCTGTCACCCGGGATACTACAAATGGAACCAATGGCTGTTTTTGAAGTTTCTCGAAAAAGGTATCGCATATAGAAAAAACTCCACCATCAACTGGTGCGAAGCCTGTCAAACCGTTCTGGCGAACGAACAGGTCGTCGATGGTTGCTGCTGGCGTTGTGACAATGAGGTTCTGCAAAAACAACAGGAAGGCTGGTTTTTTAAAATCACCGACTATGCGGATCGCCTTCTCGAAGGATGCAAAAGTCTTGTTGGGAAGTGGCCGGAACAAGTGCTCACCATGCAAACCAACTGGATCGGCAAAAGCTATGGTGCCGAAGTTGATTTCAAAATAAAAAACAGTAATGAAGCCATTAAAGTCTTCACCACTCGTCCTGACACCTTATACGGCGCGATGTTCATGGTGCTTGCCCCCGAACACCCACTCACACTCAAGCTCTCGCGTGGAACCGAGCAGGAATCTGCCATAGACGCCTTTGTCAAAAAAGTAAAACATCAGGACACCATTGCACGCACCAGAGAAACCGGGGAGAAAGAAGGTATCTTTACCGGAGTGTATGCCATCAATCCCTTAACCGGAGAATCCATTCCGGTTTGGACTGCAAATTTTGTACTCATGGGTTACGGCACCGGTGCCATCATGTCCGTTCCCGCTCACGATCAAAGAGATTTAGATTTTGCACGCAAATACAACCTACCCGTGCGCGTTGTCATCCAGCCCAAAGGTGAGACGCTGGATGAAAAAAGTATGACGCGAGCTTACAGTGCAGACGGAGCCATGATCCATTCCGACTCCTTCGATGGGCTGATCGGCCAGGAAGCTCGCAGTAAAGTATGTGAATATTTGGAAAAAGAAAGTATCGGCAAAGCGACGGTCAATTTTCGTCTTCGCGATTGGGGAGTTTCGCGGCAGCGATATTGGGGCACTCCCATTCCAGTGGTGCATTGCGATGCCTGCGGAATTGTTCCCGTGGATTATGACCAGTTGCCCGTCGAACTGCCTCTTGATGCGCAGTTAGGAGAAAAGGGGCAATCACCATTGCACACTCTGGAGTCGTTTTACAAAACCGCGTGTCCAAAATGCAAGGCACCCGCAAAACGTGAAACCGATACTCTCGACACCTTTTTCTGTTCCTCATGGTACTTCGACCGCTATACCTCGCCACGCCAACAAGACAAACCTTTTGATCTAGAGGACAACGGCTACTGGATGCCTGTCGATCAATATGTCGGTGGCATTGAGCACGCCATTTTGCATTTGCTCTATTCGAGGTTTTTCAATCTCGTATTGAATGATCTCGGATTGACAAAGGCCAAAGAACCCTTTGATCACTTGTTGACACAAGGCATGGTCATTAAGGACGGCGCAAAAATGTCTAAATCCAAAGGCAACGTGGTGGACCCAGACGAAATCATCAAAACATACGGTGCTGACACAGCACGGGTTTTCATTCTGTTCGCTGCACCGCCAGTAAAAGATCTTGAATGGAGCGAGCAAGGTGTTGAAGGATGCTACCGGTTTCTCAAACGGGTTTGGCGAATTTTCAGCGATTTTGTCGATGAGGTAAAAACAAGCGCACCCGCAGATGAAAATTTTTCTACTTCGGTGAAGGAATTAAAAGAACTGCGGAGAATGACCCACATAACCATCCGGCGTGTTACTGAAGATATTGAAAAACGAATGCAGTTCAATACCGCCATCGCCGCAATCATGGAGTTCGTCAATCATCTCTACCATTTCAAGGAATGGAAAGAAAAACAAGGCACAATCGATTCTTCCTCGGTTATACGTGAGTCTTTGGAAGCCCTTATCCTAACCCTTTGGCCTTTCGCGCCGCATATTGCAGAAGAAATGGCAACGTTGCTGAATTTTTCAGAATCCGAAAAATCATGGCCCCTATATAAAGAGGAACTAACCCAAACCGACGAGATATTGATCGTTCTTCAAGTCAATGGTAAAGTGAGACAGAAGCTTCAGATCGAAGCAGGAATCAGTGATGAAGATTTAAAATCCCTCGCACTTAGTGATCCGAAGATTCAGGAATGGACCCAGGACAAAGAAATCAAAAAAGTTATCATCGTCCCTAAAAAACTGGTCAACATCGTAGTGAAATGAAGCAACATATAAAAAAAAATTGGCTGTTTAATTTTTGCCTTCTCTTTTCTGGCTGCGGTTACCACTTGGTCGGCACCGGGAGCACACTGCCAGCCCATATAAAATCCATTGCCATTCCTGTATTCGAAAACTCATCCTCCCAACCTGAAATACACCGGGAACTCACCAGCATCATCTTGCGATCTTTCATCAATGATGGGCGACTTAAAGTGACAAATAAAGACGATGCCGATCTGGTGATGACCGGAGCTTTGACTTATTATGATACAAGAACTGCATCTTTCAGTTCTGAAGATTTAGCATCCGATATCATTATAGAACTAGGAGTCGATATAGAAGTAACGGATCAGGTAAAAAACAAAATCTTCTTAAAGCAAAAACTCAAAACACAATGGGATTATAAATCCACATCCGATATTTCTGACACCGAAACAGCGCGTCTGAGAGCACTGGATGATGCCTATAACGAATTGGGCACTCGCCTTGTCAGCCTGATAATCGATCAATTTTAACTCACCAAAACCTCGTGACTCCAGAAGACTTAAATCAAAAAATAGCTCAAGGAAAAACCGAGCCGGTTTATTTTTTGTACGGCCCTGAAACCTTCTACCATGTCGAAGCAATCCGAGCGCTTACAAAAAAATGGATCAACGAAGACAATCGCGATTTCAATCTGGAAACCTTTGACGCTCGTACCAGCACAGTCAACCAGTGGCTGGGTTCCGCTAAAACGATATCGTTTCTTGGTGGCACCAAGCTGGTAATTGTTCGCAATCTGCACGATGCAATTCCAAAGGACGATGATGCGCAGTCCCTCATGGATTATTGCGACACTCCCGTTGCTGAAGTCTGCCTCATCATCACCGCTGACAAGGTAGACCGCAAACGGAAAATCTATAAAGCCCTTACAAAAGTTAAGGGGGCTGTTGCCTGCGAGGCCCCAAAAGAAAACGTACTTATCTCGTGGATTCAGAATAGAGCCAAAAACGAAGGCTATTCCATGTCAATGAATGCGGCACGCGCATTGGTAAACCGGGTTGGAGCGCGACCCGGAGTTCTCGCACAAGAGTTGAACAAAACGTTAATGTACGCCGGGAAAAATAAAGAAGTGACAGAGAAAGATGTGCAAGAAGTTGTGGGCGAAACAAAATTGGAAACCGTTTTTTCGCTGACCGATGCTTTGAAAAATAAAAATCCTCACAAAGCGTTACAACTTTTACAGAACCAGCTAGACCATGGAGAAGAACCCATAAAAATCCTGGGAACCATTGCCTGGCAGTTCCGCGTCATCTGGGAAGTGAAACATTACCAGCAGAGAAATATGCCATCCGGTCAAATTGCCAAGGCCATGGGGGCCAATCCATTCGTGGTAGAAAAAGCTCTGCAACACACAAAAAAATTCAGCACCCAGCAATTGCGTCGCAGTTATTCGCAACTCACCCAGGCAGACCGAAGTTTGAAATCCACATCGCAATATCCGGTAGCGGTCATGCAAACCCTCATCCTCGGCCTTACAGCAAACAGGCGCTAGGCGTGCAGCCCAGCGTGACGCTGGATCCAACTAGACAACGCCCGTAAAGCCAAGTGGGTATTTTCAAGCTTTTAGCGATATGTTAGTTAGCATTGCTTTCCACGTATGGGAGCTTAGTCGAAGTAGTCATTGCGATGAGCGGTAGCGAAGAAGCAATCCAGAACAAATAAAACGCCACACTTTACACAACAACCTATAAATAAAAATAGAATATTATTAAGCTTGGATCGCCACGCCACTTTGCGGCTCGCGATGACGTGCAGAGGGGGTTTTGCAACTGCCTCCCACGCTAGTGGGCGCGGTTGACGAGGCGTGTGAGACTGGAAATTTTGCGGGACGCAGCTCTGGAATGGAGAATTCCTTTACCGCCAACTTTTGCGATCACTTTTTCGGCCCTTTTTAATTCCACCAAAGCCTGCTCTTTGTTTCCTGCTTCGGCTTCTGTTGTTACTTTTTTAGTAACTGTTTTAACCAGAGTCCGAAAACCTTTATTTCTTTCGTTACGTTTTACATTTTGTCGGATGCGCTTTAATGCAGACTTATGATTAGCCAAAAAACTGCTCCTTAAATTGGGCGTTTAAAACAACTCTCCTGTAAGCAGGAGAATCTAGATAGAGAATTGGTTTTTATACGTTATTTCAGACTCATTGTCAAGCAGAAGGCGGTGGAAGGCTGTTGAGGTGCTCCAACAAACGCTTGAATTTCTTCTTGAAAACTTTATAGAGTTGGGGTCCCTCGCTGAGGTCTTCACTACGGCCTGCCCGTTCCAATAATTGTGCTGCTTCTCGAACCGGGCCGGCACAAATGTTGGAAGAAGCCCCTTTTATAGCATGTGCCCTCTCTTCCACCTGATGGGCATCGCCTGCCTCAAGGGCATATAGCAAATGTTTGGAATGCTCCATTGCATCTTCAAGGTAGGCCTGCACGATTTCGAGAAATAAATCCTCATCGTCATCGCAAAGTTCGAGTGCGGCCTGCTTATTCAGGACAGGTTCCTGATCATCCGGCATCAGAAGTTCCCAATAAATCTTGAATTTTTTCCAGTAAACGCTTGATATCTACGGGTTTGGTATCGTAATCATCACACCCAGCGGCAATGGCTTTATCTCGATCTGGAGTCATAGCATGCGCAGAAAGACCCAGAATAGGGATGTCCTTGGTATCTGGATTTGCTTTTAGCTTACGCGCCGCTTCCCAACCATCCATAACGGGGAGACTCATATCCAAGAGGATCACAGCCGGCGATTCTGAAGTCGCCATACTGACCCCTTCCTCGCCATCAACAGCGATAACAACTTCGTAACCTTTCCTTTTCAGTCGTCTAGACAACATGTCTCGGTTCATTTCATTGTCTTCGACGAGCAAAATCTTTACCATCCAAATAGCCTGTATTTTCGATAGTTATTAAAAAAACCCGCAATACTCGATTCGTTAAATTGGGTTCGATTATGGATGAGTATTATAAAGAATTTTTCCTTCCTTGTCATTGAAGGTTATATATTATTCTGCGAAACCATGAATTTCAAGCCATGCAAGTAACCTTCAAAAATACTTCACTGGCACAGAGCTGGAACCACCCGGAGAGATATATGAAAATTTTAACAATACCCCTTTTATTCTTACTTTTTCATTCCACTCCTGCATCGGCAGATTCCTGCAACTTACTCTGCGGAATCGCACCCAAATTAAAATATGCCGACCCTTATACCCTTTCGTCCCCAAATAACTTATTGAAACACTCGCCCAGTAGAGATTTATCTGGAAATATTCAAGCCGTTATCGAAGTTCCTGCAGGGAGGACTGAAAAATGGGAGGTGGATAAAAAAGACGGCAATTTAAAATGGAATTTTAAAAAAGGAAGACCCCGAGTTTTAAAATATATCGGCTATCCAGGTAACTATGGAATGGTTCCAAGAACTTTATTGTCGAAGGAGTCCGGTGGCGATGGTGACCCACTTGATATTATTCTTCTGGGCCCTCCCCTTAAACGAGGCGAGGTTGCATCTGCAAAGTTGATTGGGGTTTTGAAACTTTTAGACAAAGGAGAGCAAGACGACAAACTGATCGCCGTTCAATTTAACTCCCCTCTTAAGAAAGCAGATTCCATTGAAGAGCTGGATGAACGCTTCCCCGGAATCACACAAATTTTAGAACTATGGTTCACCAACTATAAGGGAAACGGGGAAATGAAATCCTACGGGTTTGGAGACCTTGAAGAAGCAGAAAGAATCCTCAACGAAGCATCCGAGCAATTTGAGAAAAAGGAATTAGCCGCAGATAAACACAGATGAACAGAGACATTAATCTTCCCCCTGATAAGGGGGATTGAGGGGGTTGCTGTGATTCTCAATTAGCTTCGTGTAACACAAGAAATTCCAGAAACTGGATCGCCGCGCTCCTTACAGTCGCTCGCGATGACGTTGTGAGAAGCTAGCTTTATTGGCCTTTTAATTATTCAACCTACTCTTCCAGCTTTTTTATAACCTGTTCGAGCATGGTTCTAGCCCTCTTATTGAATGGATCTATTTTTAGCACTTCTTCAAATTGTGTTTTTGCTTCTTCCAACTTGCCCTGAGTCTTATAAAGAAACCCAAGATTGCCATGAGCAAATAAATATTTTGGCTGAAGTGCAATAGCTTTTAAATACTCATCCTCCGCTTGCGCCCACTTTTTCTGGTTTTGAAAAAGATTCCCCAGATTATAATGAGCTGGCGCATGTTCTGGGTTAAGACTAATAGCTATCAAATATTTTTCTTCAGCCTCTTCCTGATTTTCTTGATCAGAATAGAGAACCCCAAGGTTAAAATATGCTGATGCATCCTTAGAATCGACAAAAATAGCTTGCCGAAATTCAACTTCTGCGTCTTCCTGCTTTCCTTGCTCTTTATATAGACTGCCCAAATTGTTATACGCTAAAGTATTTTGAGGATCGAGTCTAATAATTTCCTTATATTCAGCTTCTGCTTCTTCTATTCTTCCTTGGCTTTGATAGAGAACTCCAAGGTTTCCGTGAGCTTGTTTAAATTTGGGATCAAGTTCAATGGCCTTCTTATATTTCTCTTCCGCCTCTCTTTCCCTTCCTTGATTTCCATATAAGTTTCCAAGGTTATAATAGGGAGCGGGAAAATTGGGATCTAAGTGAATCGTTTTTATATAAAGATCTTCGGCTTTTTGTTCCAACCCTATATCAGCAAAAATTAGGGCTTTTAGGTTTATCAAAGAAGCTTTGATTCGAGTGTCTTCAGGTTGCAAAGCTAAACCAGCGTACACATCTTCCAAGGCGACTTCATAATCTTTAGCACTCCATTTATCACCGGCTAATGCATAATAATCTTCTGCTGACCGTTTTTCAGGTGCCCTCCCTTCTGCCCTTTCAATAAATTTTTGTCCCTCCTTTTCTATTTCAGGAGAAGGTTTATCCTGAGAAAATTCTTCAATCAGTGTCTTCTCTTCTTCTGTAGGTAGGTGTCGGTCAAAACCAATATCACCCTCACCTTTCAATAAGACCTCCCTTTCAGACTCTGCCGGCTGATGGCTCTCAATTCCAAAATGACCCCCACCCTCTTTACTCCATCCAGCACCCAGCTTTTTTACTTTAGAAGGTCCAACACCCGCTAAAGCAACCAACAATGTTGCAGACCCACAAAATAGACCAACAATAACCCAATCTGCCTTATCTAGGGCTAACACAAAACCAAAAATCAGAGCAATGAAACCGATTAAAAATAAAAGTGTTTCTTTTAAATTTGGCATATCTATCCCACCCAATTAATTTGGCTTTCCAAATCTTTCAGGTTCACCTTAACACTTGAGCCGGGTCATGCCAAACGGTATGATCGCGTGTTATGACAACTAAAATACAATCTGCATATCTGGCACCGGAGGGGTTGAGCGAACCTCTTTTAAAAGAAATCGATGGAGTGATTGTCGTTCACGATCGGCTTATTCTTTCCAGCAAACCTTTCGTAAACGCGCATTGGGCGCAGAATATCTGGAAGAATCCTGTTGTGGTGTCCATCGACTCTATCAATGATGCGGCGAAGAAATTAAAATCCATTCAACGTAATTGGGGCCTTTATTCATTCGCGTTGCATCGGCGTGCCCAACTCATTCAGGGAAAATTAAACTCCAGCAAACCCAAACCAATGTTGTTTCCAACACCGCTCCCTTCCCAGGGGACTGGGGGGTCCTGGTGCCTTCTCGATGAGAACACATTACTTGCTTCTGCGGATTGTTCGAGCCCTTTCTCCAATGGTGAGCCTTCTTTCATCGAAGATAAAGACGGTCCGCCCAATCGCGCCTACCTGAAACTTTATGAAGCTTTGGCCCTTGCAGGCAAAACACCGGTGGAAGGGGAATTCTGCATTGATGTCGGTGGCAGTCCCGGTGGCTGGGCTTGGGCGATACAGAAATGCGGTGCTGAGGTTCTGAGCATAGACCGCTCTCCCCTCGATGAGAAAATTTTAAATTTAAAAGGGGTATCGTTTGAAAAGCGCGATGCGTTTTCCTTGCTACCGGCGGAGTTTATTGAAAAAGGGCAGTCGGTCGACTGGCTATTTTCCGATGTGATCTGTTATCCGGAAAAGCTTTATGACTGGTTGTCGATCTGGATCGATTCAGGTATCTGCAAAAACTTCATCTGCACGATCAAGCTCAAGGGTGAGCCAGAAATGGCTATCATTAAAAAATTTGCCGCGATTCCTGATAGTAAAGTCATCCACTTGTTTCACAACAAAAATGAACTGACTTTTTTCAAACTTGGCTAGCTAATTTTGAAATTCCCAAGGTAGCTTTAAGAATATCTCTCTGCCCGGTTTGTTTGGCAAGAGTCTCCGATTCTTCGAGGCAGGTTTTAAATGCTCCCATATTGCCGATTATGAGAAGCAGTGCGGTAGAAGAAAATAAGGGCTGCAAAATTTTCATCGGTTTCTCCAATTCCCTTCCAAACCGTATTCGGTTTTGCAATGTAGCGAACCCTCTATCAAACGCTCCATACAAAGATGCGAATCGCTCCTCCCTATCCGGTTTTAGGCTTAAAGCATCTTCCAGAATTCCCAAGGCTCTGTCCCATTCGCATTTTCTCCAATAGGTAATACCCACAATAGAAAGGATCGCGGCTTTTCCTGCCTTGTCACCTGTTTCCTTAAATAGGAGCAAAGCCTTTTCAAATTGCTCCAATGCTTTTTTCAGTTGCGCTTTTTCCCAATAGGCGGTTCCCAGAGCGGTCAAAACCACTGCCAGTAGTTTTTTATCCCCTTTCACATCCAAAGCGAGTTTGTTCAGGCAGGCGATCGCAGCGTCGAATTTTCTTACTTCCTGGCAGCCATTAGCAAAAGCAACGGCCTTTTTCACAATATCCACCCAGTCGCCTTCTATACGAGACGACTTAAAACTTTCTTCCAGTTGTGATAAATTCATTTTATCCTTACATTTTTAAGAGACTTTTTATCCATCCCATCATCTAAAAGTCTAAGATGCAAAAAACAGAAAATTGAATTAAATTTTTTAACGTTTTAAAGGATTAATCCCCATGTTCAAAGAAATAAACCCTCACCTTGTACAGGAAATGGTTGAAGAAGGTTCGGTAAACGTGGTCGATATTCGCGATCCAGGGTCCTATGCTTCGGGTCACATTCCCAATGCCGTTTCCCTAAACGACCAGAATGTTAAAGAGTACGTTGAAAAGACGGATAAGGAAACTCCCCTGGTGGTCTGCTGTTACCACGGCAATTCCAGCCGCGGTGCCGCCGAACATCTCTCTCAGCAAGGTTTCAAAGAAGTCTACAGCATGACGGGTGGATTCGAAGCCTGGCCCGACTGACCGGGCAACACCCGATGGTAACCGGGCAACGCCCGGTGGTAATAGGTCAGAACATTTTTGAGCGGACTATACCGTTGAGCTTCTAGAAATAGAACTTCAAAAATCCCTCCTGACCGGGCAACGCCCGGTGGTAATAGGTCAGAACATTTTTGAGTGGACTATAACCGTTGGGCTTCTAGAAATAGAACTTCAAAAATCTCTCATTCAAAAGCCTATATCATACCTTTATTCTTATACCGGCGGAGGGCTTCTGAACAATCGCAGGTTCGTTCTTCTTCTTTTAACGATTCAAACACAGCGCGGATGAGTGCCGGGAATTTCTGTATGGACGCGTCTACCTTCTTTTTCTCTTCTTCTGTTTGCATGCCTTCAAACAATTCGCCTTTTTTAAATTCTCGAGGTTTCACTCCTTCGGCGTAGTTGGTGAGGTAACAAAACGGGGTATAACAAATCTCTCTTTCGCGCGCCAGAAAAGCTTCCGGCGCAAGGGTCATGCCGACAAGATCAGCACCGAGGATACGTAGTTTCCTTATCTCTGCCGGGGTTTCCAGTCGTGGCCCTTCGGTACAGGCATAAACTGCCTGTTCGTGATGTGGAAAACCACTTTCGTGTAAAACGTCATGCAAGGTATGTGCAATTTGTGGGCAAAAGGGCTGGCTTTGCCGGATGAATCCGATTCCCGTATTGTCAAAAAATGTGGTGGCGCGATTGCGTGTTTCATCAATGATGTCGTGCGGCACCACAAAGTCGCCGGGCTTGAATGCAGTGTTGACGATACCGGGACCCGACCACGCAATGATCCTTTGAACACCACACTCTTTTAGCGCATGAATGTTGGCGCGATAATTGACAAACGGAGCGGTCAGAGAATAATCCGTTTCACCGTGGCGGGAAAGAAATAGGAATTCCAGATCATCACTAATGAAATGATGAATCGGTGCGCTTGCACCATAAGGCGTGTCTAAACTCAGACATTGTTTTTCTTTCCCTAATACTTGATCAGCAAGAAGATGATAAGCGCCACTTCCGCCGATCACCGCAATCGGCATGGAGTTTTTTGCGGATTCACTCATCCTCTAATCCAAATAGGTTTCAATATCGCCGACATAATTGGCGGCTGACTCACGAATTCCGCGTATCTCTTCTTCAGTCAACTCACGTTTTACTTTGGCAGGAGACCCGAGTACCAGACTTTTGGGAGGAATTTTTGTATTGGGGGTCACCAATGATCCCGCCCCGACAATCGACTGTTCGCCTATCTCGGAACCGTCCATCACTGTAGCCCCCATACCTATGAGACATTGCGAACCGATGGTACAAGCATGCAAGGTTACATTGTGGCCTACGGTTACTTCATCGCCGATTTCCAATGGCAAAGTTTTGCGAGCCACATGTAAAACGCAACCATCCTGAATATTGGTTCGCTTGCCAATGCGAATAAAATTGACATCTCCACGAATCACAGCATTGAACCAAACACTGCTCTCTTCACCGATTTTAACATCTCCAATAATTTGCGCGCTATCAATCACGAGGGCTGAAGCATCAATATCCGGTTTTGTACCTTTAAAAGGATGGATCATTTTTATGCCTTTGAAAATTTAAGTTGTCGAAAGTTTTACCATGTTCTGATATTTACTAAATAAAGTCCATGACAAAAATAATTTTCCTACTGGTCAGCCTTCCTCCCTCTTCAAGTACCGACGACGAACAGATTCATAACTGGATTCAGCTAATTGATGCCTATTCGGCCCCGCAGCAATTTCCGGTAAAACAAACACGGTGGCCTGCAACCGTGGATTTTTCAATAACGTTATCATATGTTTGAAAAACGAATCGCCATAATATGCGATTGTCGGTTGATTGCCATCATGGTATTGCAGAGCTACGGGAACCACCGGTCTACCTGCCCGTACAGCCGACTCAAACAC
>JAESTE010000136.1 GCA_016763735.1 Nitrospinaceae bacterium
ACCTTTGCCAGAAAAGTAAACGAAAAATTTAAAAAAGGCAATAGCTTGGCGGTAGATATCATTGCGGAAAAACCAGTTAATCCTGCCAAAGGTTTGAAAACCGATATGGATCGGGAAGCGAATACGTTTTTGAAAAATTATCCTGGTAAGGTTTTTACCAAAACCTATGAGGAAAATGGCAAGTTATTCGTCAATGTCT
Organism: Nitrospinaceae bacterium; assembly: GCA_016763735.1. Taxonomy (GTDB): domain Bacteria; phylum Nitrospinota; class Nitrospinia; order Nitrospinales; family VA-1; genus UBA8687. The sequence goes on from JAESTE010000136.1 coordinate 200, forward strand.
ATACGGCAGATAAAGCCACCGTGCCTGCCTGCGCCAGTTGCCACACACAAAGAATGGGCGAAGAATTCAAGGTGGGCGATATGCTGGGAATTCGCCGTTATAAAACGGTATTTTCAAATGACGTTGCAGTAGGAAGAGCGGAATTGAATGCGTCATTGGACGAGTATGAAACCGCAAAAAAAATATTTACGCAAACTTTACAAGCGGCAAAGGCTGGAGGTAAATATCCTGCTGACTTGAAAATGACGAAAATGTCCAGCATTGAAGCTATTAATGACAGTGAAATCCAGGAAACCATTGCACATGTTGAAATTGAGTTTGGGAAATTTATCACGCATGTGGCGAGCTTGGTTGATGCAGAAGTCAATTCTGATCCTTACAGAAAAGCTCAGTCGAGTATAATTGTTGAGTCCAATAAACTACGGACCGAAAGTAATAAGCTGGTTCAACAGTATAAAAATAAGTTCATACTTGCCAATCAAGCAAACTTGAATCTGGCAAATACGATTTCTGGTTTTCTGGCTTTGTTTATCCAGATTGGGATTGCTTTGTTTCTGACAAAGGTGGTTATCCGACCGATTCAGCAAACCTCAGCAGTTTTGAGCCATACGGCTCAGGGAGACTTGCAACAACAGGAACTGCCTGTTACATCGAACGACGAAGTCGGTGTTTTGAGTCAATCGTGTAATACCCTGGTAAAAGGGTTGCGGGATTTCATACGTTACTCGGAAGAGATACTAAGCGGCAAAAATAGAGATAGAGAGTTTGGCCTGAAAGGTGAGTTTGAAAGCGCATTGGAAAGAATGATGCACCAGGCTGAAGAGAAGCAAAAGTCCGATGCTGAAATGGTAAAAGTGGCAGCATTGGTGGAAAACAATCCGGGTAGCATTATGTATGCCGATACAGATCTCAATCTGCAATACCTCAATCCTGCGGCGAAACAGTTGTTCATTAAACTGAATGAGTATTTCCCTGCCAAAGTAGATGATTTAATTGGAAATTCTTTGGCATTTCTTGGTAAGGACTCCTCTGCATTTCGTTCAATTGCTACCAACGAAAGTAAATTGCCTTATCGGGAACTAGTGGAAATGGGGCCTGAAGCATTGGATATGCAGGTTGCAGCCATTGTGGATCGTGATGGAAAATTTCTCGGGCCGATGATTACCCTGGAATTGGTGACTGAAAAAATCGCCCACGAGAAACAAGCTAAAGAAATGGCCGAAACTGACAGAAAGAAGGGGCAGGAGTTGCAGACGAAAGTAGACAGTATTCTGGATGTTGTTACTGCCGCCGCGCAGGGAGACCTGACCAAATCTATTACCGTCAGTGGAGACGATGCCATTGGTATGATGGGGGAAGGGCTTGATGCTTTCTTTGAAGACTTGCGGAAAAACATGGAAAAAATTTCTGGAACCGCGGAATCTTTGGCCGATGCTTCCAGCAACCTGTCATCAGTGAGCCAGCAAATGGCCGGCAATGCTGAGGAAACCACAGCCCAGGCCAATGTGGTGTCTGCGGCTTCAGAAGAAATCAGTCGTAATGTGCAGACGGTGGCTACTGGTTCCGAAGAAATGAATGCCAGCATCCGCGAGATTTCACATAACGCGCAGGAGGCTGCAAGAGTAGCCGCATCAGCAGTAACCATTGCCGAGAAAACAAACGAAACCGTAGGCAAGCTGGGAACGAGTAGTGCTGAGATTGGTGAGGTTGTCAAAGTCATCAACTCCATCGCCGAGCAAACCAATTTGCTGGCTTTGAACGCCACCATAGAAGCGGCGAGGGCAGGTGAGGCGGGTAAAGGCTTTGCCGTTGTTGCCAACGAAGTAAAAGAACTGGCAAATCAGACAGGTAAAGCGACTGAAGAAATAAGCGGTAAAATTCAGGCTATCCAGAGCGACACCAAGGGCGCGGTGGATGCTATTGCCGAGATCAGTCAGGTCATCAACCAGATCAATGACATCTCGAACACCATTGCCAGTGCGGTTGAAGAACAAACCGCTACCACAGCAGAGATAGGAAGAAACGTCGGCGAAGCGGCCAAGGGCAGTTCCGAGATCAGTCAAAACATTGCCGGGGTGGCTCAGGCTGCAGATAATACGTCGCAAGGTGTCAGTCAGGCACAAGATGCGGCGCAACAATTATCTCAAATGGCCGAAGACTTGAAAAAACTGGTCGGCCAGTTCCGGTTTTAACCACTCGGCGTGGGGCCAATAGGTCGTAGCCCGTAAGGCAGACAGAATAGTTTTGGCCTTTTACTATTAGGTTCGCTTACATTCCCTCCCACGCCAGCGTGACGCTGGACCCTATGGGGTCTATTTCCGCAAAGCAACAACACCATCAAGCTTTTCACTATAGGTTCGCCTGCATTCGTCATTGCGAACGGAGTGAAGCAACCTAGACAAAAAATATTTACTAGAAATGGAACCCTCCGCAAGGTCGCAAAACAACGACAGGAGCCCGTGCTTATTGGCCTTGCAGGGTCTTGAAGCTGTTGAAGGTATATTGCTTGTCTGGATCGCCACGCTCCTTTCAGTCGCTCGCGATGACGTGCGGGGGAATTATGCAAAGGTCTCCTCATGAGAGGGGAGGAGCAGAGTCCACCCGTTCTAAACAGAAAAACCAAAAAAACTTTACGGATTCTTATCAACGAATTACGTAACCTATACAATCGCGCCACTCGGCGTGGGGCCAGTAGGTCAATGCCTTCCCAAGCAAGCAAACACCATCAAGCCTTTTACTATAGTTTCGCCTACATTCCCTCCCACGGGAGTGGGCGGCGGTCCAGACTTGGCAAAACTTTATAACTCCCCTTTTGAGCGTCAGCAATGTATCCTTTTGCAAACGAATGCTCACTGTAGAACATAGATTGTTTCACTTCGTTTGCAATGACGGCTTATGCAAAGGTCTCCTTAATCCAGGAGTTGGGAAGAGGATGCATATGTCAGAGACTGCACCTCCTGTTCTCTATTTGCAAGTCGGATGTGCTATAAGTTATTGTTTTTTTATCCTTTTATTTCTACCACGAAATTTCCTCCCCCGCTTGGTAAGCTCGAACAACAATTACCGTATATGACTCCCATTTTTCTTGACTTTTTTTGGCCTCTAAAGTTACAATCACCTTTGATTTCTATTAGTCCTGTTGGTTAAATCGCTATTAGTCAGACATTGGCATTTTTGATCTCCGACTTTTGTCATGATCTAGTACGTTTTGTTGCGGATTTAATGGGCAAATTGTTACGTAAAAAATGTGTTATAAATTACTCTTTCATAAAATAGAAGTTAAGCATCTGAAAAAATAACTATTTTAGCGATATTGAAAATTAAAGAAATATAGAGGAGAAGTATTGTGAACGAAGATTTTTTGAAAGAGAATTTGGGAAGAGTTGTGTTTTCCATTGTTAGGTAGACTCGCCATCGGTATTGTGTTTTTGATTGTTTATATTTCCAGGGCCAGCCTTGGCAATACAGTGGAAGCGAGTAAGCTCAATGCTGTTTCTATCATCGACCAATAAAAACCCTTCGCGGTTATTATGTTAAGAGCGTTGTGAAAAAGGTTAAGGGAAGTGATACAGGCCTAAAAATTTCTTATGACCATAAAACCATGAAAAATGGTATCCCTCGCCCTGCTACCTTGATTTATGATATGAGTGAACTGCTCAGTAAAAAGAGCGGCGACAATGTGAAGTTAAAACTTTACAGTCCTTACCCTCAACTCGTTGATAGTACAGGTATTAAGCATATAGGAAGAATTTGTATGCATTATGGGTTGAGAAAAAAATTGAATTTACTTTCAGTGTCAATATAATGTAGGAGTATTCCTATTTAAAAGACTTGAATAATAATTTAGATACTTCGCTTTAGTATCGAAAGATTTTGGAAAAGCTGTGAAAAATATTATCTGCGGAAATTTCTTTAATCCTTTGCTGGAGGTACAAGTAAATGAAAAATTCAAAACATTTCAGAAGTTCTATGATCTTAGGTTTTGGTTTTTATTTGTTGGTGTCGTTTTGCTTTACGGGTCAGGTACTGGCTTTATCAGATGCTGATAAGGCGGCTATTGGAACAGAAGTTACTACAATTTATCGGGCTGCCAGAGGCGTAGTTGCAAAAAATCAGGGCCTGATCAACGATGCCTCAAAAGGCGATAAAGGATTTTCTGCCGATGTGGTGATTTCAAAAACGAAAGAGAATTATAAAAAAGCAACAGGAAACGATTTCAAAATGGCCGATGCGGGAAGTTTGAAAGGGCAAACCCAAAAGGCATTACTGGATTCCATTTCAAGTGTCATAAGTGATGCTCAGGCTTTGATCAATGAAAAAGGTAAAGGATTGAAAGGCTTTCTTCCGGCTATTTTTGCCAAGCAGATGGGAGATGGATTCAATAAAAATATGAAGGGCAAGGCATACATAAAATTAACGGCTCCTAAAAATTATGTTCGCAACCGCGCAAACCGTCCGGATAAATGGGAAGCCAATGTCATCGAGACCATGTTTAAAGATGCCGGTTACGAGAAAAACAAGGTGTTCACTGAAAATGCGAAACATAAAGGCAAAGATGCATTTCGTCTTATTCTTCCTGAATATTACAAAAAGGCTTGTCTGAATTGCCATGGTGAACCTAAAGGCGCGAAAGACATTACCGGTGGTAAAAAAGAAGGTGGAAAACTGGGCGAGTTGGGTGGCGCTATCAGTTTTGTGATTTATAACTAATATGCATATCGCATGAGTATTACAAATTAGGATGAGAAACATTATTGTGTCCCCCTCACCTCAATCCTCTCCCTCCGGGGGAGAGGAGGAAAAAGTCCCTTCTTCCCTGGAGGGAGCACTCTGAGAGTGACAGGTTAGGATGAGGGGGATTTAATAGTGCTTTCCTAATTAGGTGCACAAAACACTCATGCAAGGTAGGCTAAATATAAAGGGGTAGGCAAAATGAAACGATTCAGTTTAGGCATTGGCGCCAAAATCATTCTACTAAACGGTGTCACACTGCTGTTGTTGGGTGGAGCCTTGCTTCATGTCTACAATGAACTTGGGAAAGCCACGCAGATTATTGAAGAACAGAAAAGTTCTTTGCATAGATTGGAGACGGTTTCCTCTGCCTTAACAACCTTCTCTCAACTTCGCTATTGGATGACGGACTTGGCTGTCAGTTGGCAAAATGAAGCCGAAGACAGTGCTATGGCTGAAAGGGCCAAACTGGAGAAAATTTTTTCGGGACTCAATAAAACCGACCCGCAACTGATCACTAAACTGCAGCCTGAGGTGGATTCTTTTTTCGAAAAACTAATGGGCTCGGTCGATGCCTATATTGATGGAAATCGGGTTCTGGGAAATTCAATGGTTTCCGACGGGCGTGCCAGTGCGAATAATATTGAGGATGAATTAAACAAGCTTGTTTCTGCGGCGAAGCTCAGTGCCAATAATGCTGGAGAAAAGGTGCTGGAAGCTAACGCAGCGATTCGTAGCGTTTCTCTTATATTGATTGTTATCGCTACGGCTTTAGCGGCCATTCTTTCTCTTTGGTTCTCTCGCTCAATGGCCGCACGCTTAAAAGAGC
>JAESTE010000137.1 GCA_016763735.1 Nitrospinaceae bacterium
GGAAATGTTTAAATTCTCCCTCGATTTTATGTCCGGTAAGTGCCCTTATTAACAACCTCCCCGAACGAAACCCAGCTAGGTTTTCTTTGATTTTTCAATGGTTTTTATGTTTAGGGCGATTCGGAATGTATTCATGATCGAGATGACTTGGCAAGGTTTGCCTTATCATTAGATTAGAATTAATAAGTAGTCCCTGTTTTGAGGTGTTTTTGTGATTGAACATGATGTGGTGATCATTGGTGCTGGCCTTGCTGGAATGCGTTGCGCTCTTGAAGCATCTAAAGAGCTTGATGTAGCTGTGTTGACCAAGGTTTATCCTTCCCGTTCACATTCAGGAGCCGCGCAGGGAGGAATAGCCGCCTCACTTGGAAATTCCGAGCCGGATAGTTGGGAAGAGCATATGTATGATACCGTCAAGGGCGGTGATTTTCTAAACGATCAAGATGCCGTTGAAGAGTACGTTAAGGCCGCTCCCCGAATTATCTATGAACTAGAACATATGGGCTGTGTTTTCAGCCGTACCCCAGATGGGAAAATAGCCCAGCGTAAATTTGGCGGTCACTCAAAACCCCGCGCCTGTTTCTCTGCCGATAGAACCGGTCACGCGATTTTGCATGCTCTCCACGAGCAGCTGATGAAAAACGCCAAGTCCGTCAAAATTTATAACGAATGGTATATGCATTCGCTGATAATCGATGGCGACCGTTGTAATGGCGTGGTGGTCAGTAATATTCAGACGGGCGAAGTAGAAGTCATTCGAGCCAAAGCTGTTGTGTTCTGCACTGGCGGTTATGGCCGCGTATATAAAATTACGTCCAACGCATTTGCCAGCACCGCTGATGGCGTGATAGCAGCGTTTGAAGTTGGCATTCCACTTGAAGATCCCGAATTTGTTCAGTTCCACCCTTCCGGATTATTCCGTCAGGGTATTTTGTTTTCTGAGGCGGCTCGTGGCGAAGGAGCTTACCTGCTCAATGGTAAAGGCGAGCGGTTCATGGAAAATTATGCACCTTCCCGAATGGAACTTGCACCACGTGATATTGTTTCTCGTGCCGAGCAAAGCGAAATCGATGCAGGTCGCGGTGTCAACGGTGAAGACTGTATTCATCTTGATCTTCCACATCTTGGCGAAGCGCGCATCTTGGAACGTCTGCCACAAATTCGACAATTGGGAATCGACTTTCTCGGTATTGACTGCATTACAGATCCTATTCCCATTCAACCCACCGCACATTATTCCATGGGCGGAATTCCTGTAGATAAGTTCTGCCATGTCATTCTTGATGCAGAAGGAACCAAAATGAATGGGTTTTTCGCAGCGGGTGAATGTGCCTGTGTTTCGGTTCACGGCGGAAACCGGTTGGGAACAAATTCCCTTCTTGATGCCGTTGTGTTTGGCGAACGTGCGGGTAAATCTGTCTTGGAATACGCAAGAGGTAAAGACTTTGGTAACGTAAATGAAGGACAGGAAAAAACCAAAGTATTAGAAAAGTTTGAGGATGTTTTTCAAAGAGATGGCAGCGAAAGTTACAAAGATATTCGAGAGGACATGAAAGAGATTATGATGAGCCATTGCGGTGTTTTTCGCGATGAGAAAAAGCTGAAAGTCTGTATCGATACCCTTAAAGAGCTACAGGTGCGGTTCAAAAAAGGTAAAGTGACGGATAAAGGCAAAATATTTAATACTGAAATTTACGAAATTATGGAGTTGGGAAATATGCTGAGGATGTCAGAAGTCATCGCTGAGGCAGCCCTTTACAGGCAGGAAAGCCGGGGCGGTCACTCTAGGACAGACTTTCCGAAACGGGATGATGAAAAATTCCTGCATCACTCTATGGTCTATGATTCGCCGGATGGGTTTGTCATAAAAACCAAACCCGTAGTTATTACTAAATATCCAGTCACTGAGAGAACTTATTGATGGCAACATTTAGAATCAAACGGTTCAATCCAGAAAAACAACCCGAGCCTTACTTCGAAGAGTTTGAGTTGGACATTCCTGACGGTGCCACACTTCTGGATTGCATGAACGAGATCAAATGGACTCTGGACGGAAGTCTCTCTTACAGAATGTCCTGCCGCAGTGCCATATGTGGGTCTTGTGCAGTCAAGGCCAATGGTCACGCTTTGTTGGCTTGCCAACGCCAGGGAGAGCATCTGTTAGATAATGACGACACCATTACCCTGGAACCACTGGGGAATATGAAACCGATTAAAGATCTGGTGGTCGACTTCACACCGTTCTGGGACAAAATCAATAAAGTAAAACCTTATCTAGAGCCAAAAGACGAAGCACCGGCAAAAGAAAGACTTCAGTCGCAGGAAGAGTTTCGAATCATTGATGACGCCAGCACCTGCATCATGTGTGGTGCCTGTTATTCTGATTGCAACACTCTGGAAGTGGATGATAATTTTCTTGGACCCGCAGCATTGGCGAAAGCGCAAAGGTTTGTCGGCGATTCTCGCGACTCAAAAACACTGCAACGCGTGCAGGATTTGAGTGAGCCAGGAGGTATTTGGGATTGCACTCATTGCGGCGAGTGTGAGGAGCGATGTCCAAAACCGGCACGCCCTTTCGATCGCATAAAAGAAATCATGACCGTGGCATTGGAAAAAGGAGTGCAAACAATAATGGCGCACGTCATGCATTGTCCTTTACCAATTCTGTTAAAAGAAGTGGCAACCTGAACGAAAACAGGATTCCAGTCGAGTCGATGGGGTTTTTCAATATCCCCGGTCTGCTCAGCCTGATTCCGATTGGACTCAGAATGTTGCTCAAAGGAAAAGTTCCACCGGTCATTCATCATTCCATTGACGAAGTCGATGACGTTAAACGTATTTTCAAGGAGCTGGATCAATGAAGTTCGCCCTTTTTACAGGATGTGTCGCCAAAGGGGCGACTCGGGAGTTGATGCTCTCCACCACCAAAGCGGCCGAAGGCTTAGGCTTTGAATTTATCGAAATGAAAAGTGCGTCCTGCTGTGGTGCGGGTGTGGTTTCAGAAAAGAGTCCGTTATTAGCTGATGCCTTGAACGCACGTTCGTTTTCTATTGCCGAAAAACA
>JAESTE010000138.1 GCA_016763735.1 Nitrospinaceae bacterium
GGGGGCTTGGGTTTTATGGTTGGGGCAAACACGCGACCGTCAAAGACAAAAAAACTTCCCCCCTGACAAGGGGGGATTGAGGGGGGTTGTTTTTTTACCTATTACGTTCTTTTTTAGAACAAACTAATTATAACTCGACCGGATTGGTATACACCCAAAAGTTTTTTAGAACATAAGACTTTAAAAATTAAGAAACTACTTCAAATTACTATTAAAAATTGCTTCTTCTGGGTTTTTAATTGCTGACAATACATTTTCTGCAACTTTATCCATCAACTTACTCCCCCAAAAAGGATCATTATGGTCATAAATAGATCACCCTAATATGCTGAAGGTCAAAAGGGACATCTCCTTCATTCGAAGAAACCAAAACAACAGGTTTTTTTAAAGCGTGTGCCATTCCTAATTCATAAAAAACATTAGGATTTCTACTTGTTAATTCAGCAATTAAAACTTTAGAAGAGCTTATTCCAGACCAAACTTGATCCATAATTTTTCCAGTCCCAAAGATTTCATTGTCCGCTCGAATTGGTATTAGGCCAGCTTTTTCAATTGTGGGAGCATAAATCTTATCAGCAGTAAGAACCCAGTGGGTCTGAAAAAGGCATCATTACAAAACAGCTTTCTCCTTCTTTTACATGTGTTGACTTCTCTAGCTTTTTGAAAGATTCCTCGGCTTTTCCATGCATAGATATATCCGCAGAAATATCTACCAATCTATACTTTCCATCTGTTTCGGACATTAGTTCAGCGGTTTTTAAACTATCAAAAAGGATAGACTTAAACTCATCTACCTTTTCAGATGGAATTTTAAACTTCTCCGTTAGGGTGTTATTCAAAAATTGTGAGTCAGGAAGGTTTTCGCCTCGATAATGAGTATATATTTCGGATATTACAGGTGCCTTGAGAACCGCTTCTCTATAACCATTAATTGCATCATGCTTTTCTAAGGGTTTTAAAATTTTGCGCGAAATTTCAGTCAACTCAACTTGCTTTTGGACAGGCCTATTTAACAATCCAAACTTAATCGCTGCACTTAACTCCATTTGAAAAGGCCCGGTTAATTTAACACCCGAATATTTTGCGGAATCTGAATCGGAGCATGCTTTTCCAGCATTTTGTTCCAAAATACTTCTGGGAATTCGGAGGCATTTTTCTAAAGCATATTGCGGGTATGGTGAATTAACTGCAGCTTTCTTGTTTGTAGCTTTTTTAGTAGACATATTTTCCCACCCCTTTAAATATCAGCTATAACCTGTAAGCCTATTATAACATTTCCGCATAACAATAAAAAAAAACAATAACCCAAGTTAATTCTTGTTCTCTCACTTAATTTCATCGACCATAACGTATTCTATTATTTGAGTTATTAAAGAAATTTTCATCTAAATCCCCCTCACCTTAATCCTCTCCCTCAAGGGGAGAGGAAATATTAAAATAAACCATAAATCATTGCTAGCTTGACGAGTTTAATTAGGGAACCAGTTTGGAATACCTTGAAAGCTTGGCCCCTTCTCCCCTAGAGGGAGAAGGCTGGGATGAGGGGGAATAAAAATTATTTTCCTTAGTCTTCCTGATTCAGGTGCCGCAGGATTTCTTGAAGAATTGCATCGGTTTCTTTTAAAACTTGATCGTTCCAAAGCCGAATGACTCTATAGCCATGAGACTCTAACCAGACAGTGCGCAGATCATCGGCTTTTGATGCATCCATATGTTGACCACCGTCTACCTCAACGACCAAACATTTTTCATGGCATATGAAGTCGACAATGTATTTGCCAACAGGTGCTTGACGGCGGAACTTAAAGTTTCCAAGTTGTCGGTTTTTCAGGCGGGACCAAAGCTTTACTTCAGAATCGGTTGAATTGTTTCGAAGGTTTCTAGCAAAAAATGTGGAAGTTTTCTTCAATTACCCCTCACCTTAATCCTCTCCCTCAAGGGGAGAGGAATTATTGAAAAAGGTCACAAACAACTCTAGAAGCTTATAGACTCCGTTTCGCTACCAAACGTCCCGACCTATAGCCTCCCACGCTAGTGGGTTACATTTTGCTTCCTTCATCCATGCGTTTCTGTTCCATTTCTTTCATTTTCATAGCTTCTTCTTTCATGCTACTGCCTTCTTCTTTCATGTGGTTCTCTTCATGCTCGTATTTACCGTACTTCTTTTCATAATGTTCTTTGGAATGATCTCCGCCATGCTCTTCTTTATATTCATGAGCCATCGCACGGGATTTGCGATCCATTTCCATAGCTGATCCGCCGCTACCTTCTTCATACATACCGTGGTCACCCTTTTCGCCTTCATGTTCACCTTCATGGGCCAGAGCGGTTGAAGCAAACAACATTCCCATCAGGATCAATGGAATCGCAATAAACATCTTTTTCATTTTTATCTCCGTTTTATATTTCTTGGAAAAACTTATTAATAAGAGTACCCGTTTTTATTTTGTCAAAGAAACTAAATAATCTTTACAGCAAGGCAAGCCTTGCATCCAATATGTCAGGACTTCAAAGAGAAAGCTTTGCCTTTTTCTGCTTCTGGATTGGCATTTTACCCATTTCTAGAAGCGCAAAATCATCCGATCAAACAAATTCGTATCGACCTATTGCCAGCGGAGGCTCTCCGCTCCGTCGACGAACAGGGTGTCCCCATTTACGAATTGATTTTCCATTAAATAGTCGAGAGCCTGAAGAAGGTTTTCCATTTTCCCATGAGTACGGGTGGGTACTTTTTTAGCGGCTTTTTCCAGATAGTCTGGCGACCCCCCTTGAGGTGGCAGGATGAGCCCCGGCGCGATGCCGTTTACACGAACGGTTTCTCCCCATTCCACTGCGGCCAGTTCGGTTAAATGTTTTAGTCCGACTTTACTAACGGAGTAAGCGCCGAAAGTGGAGATATGTTTACGCACCCGCTCATCGAGAATGTTGACGATCATCCCTTTATTGATACTTCGTTTGAAGTCACGCATCAACAGGTAGGGAGACATCAGATTCAATTGCAGGGTATCGGTCAGGGTTTCCTTTTGAGTTTCTTCCAAGTTTTCCTGAATGAAGTTTGCCGCAGAGTTTATGAGGAGTTCTACATCATCGAAGTCAGCAAGAACTTTTTCAATGAATCCTTCTGCTTCTTCTAGGTTGGAGAAATCACAAGGGTAGCTTCGACACTGAACGCCCTGCGCTTTGATTTCTTCAATCACCGCAGAGGGCACTGACTTGTGGTGATGCAGGGCAATGTTGAATCCTTTCCCTGCAAGGTGTAGGGCCATGGCCTTTCCGATACGGATGGCACCGCCTGTTACGATTGCTGTTGGCATTTTTGTTCCCTGTTTGGCTTATGCTATACTTGGTAAAGGAAACATTTAACTTCAAAATTCTTATTAAATCCACCTAAATTCAGAGTACTTTTTGAACGGATTCTGCGGGTATTTTTTGTGAACAGGAGATCAGGTTGTGAGTGAAAAAAAATGTGTGAATATTGCAGTGTTAACCGTATCTGATACAAGAACGGAAGCCGATGACAAATCGGGTCAAGTGCTGGTAGATCGGATAAAAGATGCCGGACACCATCTGGCCGATAAAAAGATTATCAAGGATGAGAAAGATCTACTTCAAGTACAGTTAAAGAAATGGATCGCCAGTCCGGACGTAGATGTTGTGATTGCCACAGGCGGAACCGGTGTCACCGGCCGCGACATAACGCCAGAAGCCTTCGAAGAATTGTATGACAAAGCCATTCCTGGATTTGGCGAGTTGTTTCGTATGCTCAGCTACCAGAGCATCAAAACATCTGCACTACAATCACGTTGTACCGCGGGTGTGACCAACGGCACTTTTCTGTTCGCGTTGCCGGGTTCTACAGGGGCCTGCAAGGATGGATGGGACCAGATCCTTATCCACCAACTCGATAGCACGCACAGGCCCTGCAATCTGGTAGAGTTGATGCCCCGCCTTTTGGAAAAATAGCCACCACTCGGCGTGGAGCCAATAAGTCAGCACTTTTAATAGCAAACTATCATCGTTTCGCTTCTCTATTAAGGCTTTGCTAATTTGCTTCCCCCCATTAGAGGAAGAGAGCAGGAAAATACCATGCAACACTATGAGTTTGAGGTCGATGAAACTTCGAGTAAAAAACGCCTCGATGTTTTTCTATCTGAGAATCTGCAGGAAATCAGCCGCTCGCGATTAAAAAAGCTGATTGTTGAAAATCGTGTAACGGTGAACGAAAAATCGCGTCCAGCAGGATATAAGATGCGACTCGGAGAAAGAGTTGAGTTGCAACTACCGCCTCTTGAAACTCTTGATGCCACTTCTGAAAACATTCCTTTAGACATTATTTTTGAAGACGAGCATATGTTAGCGGTAAACAAGCCCGCAGGCATGGTGGTGCACCCGGCACCGGGCCATTCTGCAGGGACTCTCGTCAATGCCCTGCTCTACCATTGTGAGGACCTGTCCGGAATTGGCGGGGTGGAAAGGCCGGGAATTGTTCACCGGCTGGATAAGGAAACATCGGGACTGATGCTAGTCGCAAAATCTGAAACTGCGCATAAAATTCTCGCGATGCAGTTTCAGAATCGCGAAATAAAAAAAGAATATCTAGCCTTTGTAAAAGGCAATGTGAAAAATGATAAAGGTTTAATCGACTCACCCGTAGGCAGACATAAAACACAACGTAAAAAAATGGGTACGGGAGGGAACCACAGTCGTCCAGCATGCACTCATTATGAAGTTTTACAACGCTGTAAAAACTGGACCTATTTAAAGCTCCGCCCTGAAACCGGCAGAACTCATCAGATTAGAGTCCATTTGGCATCTCTTCATCACCCGGTTATAGGCGACAAGCTTTATGGCGGCAAAAACCCCAATACGGGCACGCTCAAAATGGACAGACAGGCCCTTCACGCCAGTCATCTCGAATTAAATCATCCCGTTTCAGGAGTTTCGCTTACTTTTTCTACCAACCTTCCTATTGATATGGAAAACTTCCTACAATCTCATAAATAGTTTGAAGCGCAAAGACTTTGACGGCTCTTTACTCTAAAAGTAAATCTTTTGCCAGTTCAATAAAGAGCAAATAAACAAGTCTTAACAAAATTTCAAATTGTGAATAACTTGTGAGTAAACTCCACTTCGTCCTGCTGGCTAAAAAATTGAATTTGAGAATGATAAAAACTGGTCATCTCAAAACACCCATAACATGCCTATTTTAAATGACTTGTAAAATTTATTCCCATCTGTCATTTATTTATTGACAGCTCATACGAGATTAAACAGTTTTCCACATTTTTTTTGTAATAGTGCACCCCGCTGATTATACCGAGAATTAAAGGCTAAAATTGGTATCAAATTCTTGGCAGCCGGATATCCACTAAACTCGCCAGTCAAAAAACCCTGCATTTTTTGAAAACATATTCTTTCCATATCAGGGCCTAAAATCAGCATTAAAGGCCCATCGGAATTTTGACGCAGAGTATTTTCGCGACGTATAAAGGCCACCGCAATTCTGCATTTATTTGCAAAGGATTCACTCTAGATAAGGGGAGTTCTCGCCCCCCTCTGCATTTCAAGTCTAAAACTAGAGCTTTTCAGCCGTATTGATGCGGATAGCCTTGTCCCACAAGGCATTGAGAGAGGGGGTAGTGGTGCAAATTCTTTTCCACAAAAATTGTTAATAACCTGTGGAAAAGTTTGGGAGTGGTTGGATTAGCGAGGGTCTATTAAGGCTTTCAGGTCTCCCGATTAAAAAGTATGCAAAACAAAAAACCATTGATTAATATACGGTTAGAGGTGAGGAAAAAGACCGAGATCCTTAAAGCAAAATGGCATCGCTAAACCATTTACCTCTAGGAAAACCACCTACTCAAAAAGCAGAATATCACCAAGTCTGGATCGCCACACTCCCTACGGTCGTTCGCGATAACATACCGAGTGGCTCGTCACTAATATGCTCTCAAATCGCTGTATCACTATTTAGGCATTGATCTTTAGAGTCCAGCGTCACGCTACTGGCAACATTTTTTGTATTTTTTACCGCTTCCACAAGGACAAGGATCGTTTCTCCCGACTTTAGCTTCCTTACGGATAAATGTTTTCGGTTTTTTCAAGGGTGCCGCAGGAACAGGTGGGAGAGTAGAGTCTTTTCTACTATAAACCCAGCGCCCGTTGACCTTATTAAAACGCGAAGATTCACGCAGGGTATGTGGCGTTCCATCCTTTATATAGTGGGCGATAAAATCGACCTGACCTTCGTTATCTTCCCTGCCACCTTTACGAGTGCCTGCTATCTCCAGTTTTTTCCATTCGGCACCTTGATCTATCAAGGATGATTCCAATCGGGCCATTTCTTTTTTTTCTTCAGGGTGACTGGTCAAAACCAGATATTCCCAGTTTTTTTGCGCAAAAGCAGTGTATCGGGAGCGCATCAGGTCTTCCGCCGTATCGGCAAAACCCGTACCACGAATCAAAGGACCACAACAATCGGTGTAAGGGAAATCAGAACCGCAGGGACAATCTTTCATAATTAATTCCTAGGAGTATTGTTCAAATTATTTCAACGGATTCGAACTGTAAGGTCCGTATAAATTTTACGACTAAAATTAAAACTCTGATAGGATTTTAATATGGACAATAACTTTTTCGGGAATTTATTCAGCCCCAAAAAAACCTCTGGTAAAGAAACCACCTCGTCTTCATTGCCCGTACTTTACCCAGCACCGGAATTCAGAGGATTGGAAAACTGGATCAACACTCCCCCTATTGCATCGATGCGGCAATTGCTTGGGAAAGTGGTGCTGATTGATTTTTGGACCTACTCCTGCCTCAACTGCCTGAACGCAATGCCGTATGTAAAAAATTGGCATAAAAAATACAAAGGCCACGGTCTTGTTGTTCTGGGAATACACGCGCCGGAATTTGGTTTTGAAAAAAAATATCAGAATGTTCTACAAGCAGTTAAAAAACATCAGATAAAATTTCCGGTAGCTCAGGATAACGGATTTCGTTTATGGCGGGCATATAAAAACCGCTATTGGCCGGCGTTATATTTAATCGACCGACAGGGGAGAGTCCGTTACATGCATTTTGGGGAAGGGCGTTATCAGGTGACCGAGTCGGCAATTCGCCAATTGTTGAAAAATTCCTAAAGCTTTTTTCTGTTAAACGGGAACGCAGGGCGTTGACCTTTACGCTCAGCCAGCCGGGCATTTTGTTTTTTTTGATCTTCCGTTTTTTCTTTTTCGCTTTTATCGTTTTTTCGAAAACTTCATCTGCATTTTTTTTCTGATCCTTATTTTCCATAAGCTGCCTCCTGCTTTCTAAGATAGCTCAAATGCCAAACAATCTCAACTTTGCTCAAACTACATTTCAACATAAAACAACAGACTATTTTTCAATTGGTTGTGGTAAAATTTCGATTATGATTGACCGTCGTCTGGTATCCAATTTCAACTGGTTGTACTTCCTGAGCATCCTGCTTGTATCGATGATCGGGGTAGTCGCTATCTATAGTGCCAACCACGCGCGCCCTGAAGAATTTTTTCGCGGACTATACATCAAACAGATTTACTGGATCGGCTACGGCCTCATTGCCATGCTGGTTGCTCTGGCATTGGACTATCGCTGGTTCAGCCGCTATGCCTATCTCATATACGCATTGACAATTATCGGCCTGGGTTATGTTTTGGTCAACGGTGTCGTGGTATCGGGATCCAAACGTTGGATACATATTGGTTCGCAAAGCTTTCAGATTTCTGAGTTTGCCAAGATTGCTATCATCATCACCCTTGCAAAATATTTTGAGTCGGGAAAACTTTCAGGCCAATATACCCGGCGCGACCTTATCGTCCCTGCCCTGCTAACCGCTACAATAGGTGGATTCATTGTCGTACAACCGGACCTGGGCACCACCATGATGATTCTATTTATCTTTCTTGCATTCATTGTGGCTATCGAAATCAATCGGGCAACATTGATCAAGCTGTTCATCGGCGGGCTTGCTTTAGCACCTACGCTATGGTTTGCTCTTAAGGACTATCAGAAAGCAAGATTGTATACCTTGTTTAATCCTGAACTGGACCCTTTAGGCGCGGGTTATCACTCGATTCAATCTAAAATAGCAATCGGCTCAGGAGGGTTCTGGGGCAAAGGATTATTCGCCGGCACCCAGAGTCGACTCAACTTTCTCCCGGAAAAACATACGGATTTTATTTTTTCCGTTTTCGCGGAGGAAACCGGATTCGTTGGTGTGATCCTTCTTATTTCTTTATTTGTGTTTATCATATTAAAAGGATTGAACATCGCCTTTCGTGCTGCTGATCGTTTTGGTTTTTTCCTTTCCCTCGGCCTTATCATTTCCATTGCCTTTTATATTATTTTTAATGTCGGCATGACCATAGGCATCTTCCCCATCACCGGCATACCCCTGCCCTTTGTGAGTTATGGAGGGTCCTCCCTCATCACGAATTTTTTTGCAATTGGCTTGCTGTTGAACGTGGAAATGCGTCGCACTATCCACTAGCTTGGGAAGCAACAGGTCGACACCCATCAGCCTACAGATATCGTAATCCCTTTCACATACGGTTCGCTTATATTTCCTCCTCTGTAAGGGGAGTTTTATCCGGCTCTGGAGCTTGTAGCGTGTTATAATTTTTTCAACTCCCTTATCAATCAGGAAAAACTTATGTCTTCTGAAATATTCATCAATTCAAACCAGCGAGAAATTCGGGTTGCCTTGATGGAAAATAACCTGTTGGTCGAATTGTTCATTGAGCATAACGCCCATAAGGGAATTGTCGGCAATATTTACAAAGGCAAAGTGACTAAAATTCTGCCGGGGATGCAGGTCGCCTTTGTAGACATCGGCCTTGAGAAAGCCGGATTTCTCTATGTAGGTGATATCGATGTGGTAGATATGCTTGGCCTTGAAGAAGATGCCTTAGAGCCTCCACCCCTCGCAGAAGAAGACAAAGACCTTCCTTTTGAAGGAAAACCCGGTCGCCCCCACCATGATGTGAAAATTCAGGATATTCTCCAAGAGGGCCAGGAGATTCTGGTACAAATTGCGAAAAACCCTTTAGGGACCAAGGGTGCGCGCATCACCAATTACATCACGCTTCCCGGCAGGCATGTGGTCTACATGCCTACAATCAATCATATAAGTGTTTCCCGACGAATCGAAGATGAAAACGAAAAAGAACGTTTAAAGCAACTTATCAGCGAAGTTGGCAACGAAGGAGCGGGTTATATTGTCCGCACAGCGGGTCAGGATGCCTTGAGGTCGGATTTCGAATCGGATGTGAGTTTTCTGCACCATTTATGGGAGAATCTGAAAAAAAAATCCGAAGACATCAGCGCACCTCATCTGGTCTACGAAGATCTCAACCTTATTTTTCGGTCCATCCGCGATCTATTTGCCAATGACACCGAAAGGCTGGTCATTGACTCGAAATCGGACTTCAATAAATGCCAGGAGTTTTGCACAACTTACCTGCCACATCTATCAGATAAAATCGAATTGTATAAAGACCCGATGCCAATCTTCGATCATTATGGTATCGAACTAGATATAAACCGCGCATTGGGGCGCACCATCTGGTTGAAATCCGGAGGTTACATTATAATAGACCAGACCGAAGCCCTGATTGCCATTGACGTCAACACCGGAAAATATGTGGGGCACAGTGACCCCGAAGATACGATTCTTAAAACCAACCTTGAAGCTTTAAAAGAAGTGGTCTACCAACTGCGCCTTAGAAATATTGGCGGCATCATCATTGTAGATTTCATTGACATGGCTAATGAAGAAAACAAAGAGATCGTATCGAATTCTCTGAAACAAGCTTTGAAGAGTGATCGTTCGCGCACCCGCATCCTGAAAATTTCTGAACTGGGCTTGGTCGAAATGACCCGCAAACGCGTTCGCGAAAGCCTGGCGCAGACCTTATGCGATCCCTGCGATTACTGCGAGGGAAAAGGCTATATTAAAAGCCCTACAACCATCTGCTATGAAATCATCCGCGAAATTCAACGTAGAGGCAACGACAACATCACCAATAAAAATCTGGAAATAAAAGTTCACCCTGTTATTTACGACATGCTATTTGAGGAAGAAAGCGGATTGCTGGAAGAAATGGAAAAACAAAGTAACCTTGAAATCACTTTCAATGTCAATCCAAAGCTCCATCGCGAAAAATATTATATCGAAACCTCATGAAAAAAATCCGACTTCATAGAGTTAATCCTTCTTTGCAAACGGGTCTTGCCATAATGATTCTGGCAATATTTTTTGCAGGATGCGGAACGGCTGGCAAAAATTTTGACGAGTCACTTTACGGCAATATCGCAAAAGGCACGACTACCCACAAAGAGATCCAAGCCATGTTTGGACTTCCGTTTAAAAAGGGCATCCAAAATGGATATCCTGTATGGACCTACGAATATAACCACGTTAACTCCTTCGGCTCCGACATCATCAAGGATATGATTATCGTCTTCGAAAAAAATGGCGTGGTTAAGTCTCACCAGCTAATGACCAACACCCCCGAGTAACCCTTCAAAATAAATGTTAGGCTTCTCTTCAACGCAGTCGCGCACCCTGCATTTGACATGGATCGCATTTTTCCTGACATTTGTAGCGTGGTTCAACATGGCTCCGTTCAACACAACGATCATACATCAGTTGGGGCTGACGCAAAGTGAAGTAAATATTTTGATGATTTGCAATGTAGTTCTCACCATCCCCGCACGTATCGTCATCGGTTCTTTGACCGATCAATACGGCCCGCAAAAAGTTTTTAGCGGACTGCTCTTTTTTTCAGGGTTGGTTTGCATTGCCTTTTCCCTTTGCAAAAGTTTTGAAGGCCTACTGGTCACTCGTCTGTTGATGGGAATAGTCGGCGGCGGATTCGTAGTGGGAATTAAAATGATCGCAGAATGGTTCCCGCAAAATAAAATGGGAATAGCCCAGGGCATCTATGCGGGTTGGGGAAACTTTGGTGCCGCCGCAGCCGCCTTCTCTCTACCTCTCATTGCTTTGCCTTTTTCCATCGATATTGGCTGGAGAATCGCCACTGCTTTTTCTGGCATTCTTTGCATTATCTGGGCATATGTTTATTTTCGATTTTGTCCGGACATTCCCGAAAGAAGTCATGATTTTGAAATGGCAATACACGGCACCATCAAAGTCTACTCCAGAAAAGACCTGTTCTTACAATCTCTTATCCTAATACCCATTTACGGTTCTCTTGCACTTTTTGTATGGAAACTGTCAGGGCACCCCTTCACATTAATTGCTTCTCCACTATCATTGCTATTGATATCGGGACTGGCAGGAATGCTTGCGATCCAGATTTTCCGCTGTTGGCAAGTCAATTTACCCCAGATTGAACAGGCGGACCCAGGCGAAGAAAAATATTCATTCAGCCAGGTCGCTATTTTGAGCATGGTTTATTCTCTTACCTTCGGCTCTGAGTTGGCTATCGTTTCAATTTTCCCGCAATTTCTGGAAACGACTTTCTCCCTTTCAGTAGGGGTAGCAGGAATGCTGGGAGCCAGTTATGCTTTTATGAATCTGGTAGCTCGTCCTGGTGGCGGCTGGGCTTCTGATCGGTTCGGTCGCAAACAAATGCTCATTCTTTTCGTTCTCGGCGGCATGGTGACCCACGGATTCATCGGAGAAATAAACTCTACCTGGCAACTTCCAAACGCCATCGCTCTTGTTTTAATCGGGTCCATCTTTTTTAAAGCCGGAAACGGAGCGTGTTTTGCCGCTGTTCCTTTAGTCAAGAAAAGCCTGACGGGCCAATTGGCCGGGTTGACAGGGGCTTATGGAAGTGTAGGTGCTGTTTGTTTCCTCACCCTCTATAGTTTTGTATCACCACAGGAGTTTTTTAAAATTATCGCTGCTTACGCTTTTCTGGTATTCTTGGTTCTGTTTTTTTTAAAACCATTTCCTTCATCTCAAAAAACCAACACCTAAAGGAGTCATTTTTCAAATGGGATTCACCTGTGGCCTGGTCGGCCTACCAAATGCCGGCAAATCAACCCTGTTCGGCGCACTGACACGCACGAAGGCGCAATCGGGAAACTACGCTTTCACCACCATAGAACCGAATAGCGGCATCGTACCTGTTCCCGATAAACGTCTAGACATCATCACCAGCTATGTCCAAACAAAGAAAATCGTTCCCACAACGATGGAGTTCGTTGACATCGCGGGATTGATCAAAGGAGCATCCAAGGGTGAAGGATTGGGAAATAAATTTCTCGGTCATATTCGCGAAGTCGATGCCATAGCCCATGTTGTGCGTTGTTTTGAAGACGGTAATGTCCCTCATGTAAGTGACGTCATCGACCCAGCCGCTGACATCGATACGATCAATACCGAGCTGATGATTGCAGATATGGAATCACTGGATAAACGAAAAACCAAAATAGAGAAACTTGCAAAATCCGGCGACAAAGAAGCACGTTCGCAAATGGAAGTTCTTAAA
>JAESTE010000139.1 GCA_016763735.1 Nitrospinaceae bacterium
GACCTCGCGGTCAAGCCCTTGCCATTCGCTAGTCGTTATCGTCTAATCACAACATGGTGTTCGACGGTGATCTTCCTACAGAGGACTTTCACCTCATTAGTTCATGCCCATGCTGGGCGCACACAAATCAAACCAGCAAGGGCCTGCGGCCGGGACGCGCTAACGCGCGCCCCTGTTTGAGGCGTTAGGTGCACATCATAATGCAGTTAAGAATTAGGGAAAGCCAAAATAGCCAAGCTCCTTTTCATGATGGAATGCATGAAGAGAAAGTACGCCTACTTGTTGACTGCAATAAATGTGGGCACAGATTCGACGAAAATCTGCTGTCAAGTCTTGATAAAGGAGAGCAGTGGTATCGCTCCCTGATGGAGTCCGAGCAAAGGTATATTGCAAAAGAATTTGGCTATAAATTTGAAATCGTAGGCCCAAACAATATCCCTTACGCTCGATTCAAAAATGGTAACGTAGTATATTTCATAGATCTTCTATGCCCGAAATGTAATACGCTTACATTGGCTGTGGTAGATTTCTATGAAATGCAGCCAGCACGCTATATAGCAACTTTAGCCGGTGTCGCTGAAATGGAGGCGACGTAATATCATTACCAGGGACAGACACTCTCAATATCCCAAGTTTTTTCTATAAACCAGCGTTAAAACAATACGACGCACCAACACTTGCCAGTATGCTAGTTAACAATTTCTTTAATTTTGTCGGCGAATCAACATAGATACCCAACGTATCCGTATGGGAAAAAGCGCCAAGGTTAACGCTATCAACAATAATACTTGCCAAGGAACACAGCGCTTCAATAATATCCCCAGCAACTTATCAGCCAGTACAACATCACAGGTAATTTGCCCAGCAAGCTGTGCGACGAACGTAAATTCACTGTTTGCCAAATCGAGAGTTGGCGAGATCACAACACCATTATCTCGCACAACAATTAATGTAACAGCTCCGTCATGTACTTTATAGTTTAGCGTTGGAGCATCGATTAAAATTGGAGAGACTTTCGAATATATTCAACATCATTTTCACCAAACATAAAAAGAGCCACTATGGGCGGCTTTGGTAAATTCCAAGCGTAAAAAAAGCCGCCCCGAGGGACAGCTCGCCTAAAAGCTATTTAAAACGATGTGAACTGTCAACACACTATGTTCCCCACGCTAAACACTCCCCCATAAGCTCTACGACATCTTTGCCAAGCCCACGACGATCTTTCAACCGCCTTACCCCTTCAAACTGCCGTACAGCACTCGAAGCATCGTACCCCCTTCGACACGCATACCCAGAAGTTCTTCTGCAAGGTTTAATATTGTCAACATCGACATTAATATCTCCTGGATACAAAAAATCATCCCAGTCAATTAGTCGAACTGACTCATTTAGCGGCATAGGTGTAGCAGAATTACTGAAACGCATCCCCTTTACATAGCCATCAAAAAAACAATATAAATTTTGAGGCTCGGCCTTAGGCTCCTTCGCCCTGAATCCATAAACGGGTGACTTATCAACATGCTCGCCTTTCCCATAAAACTGCGTCCATACATATTCACCAGAACTTATAACCCCAATACTTGGATAGCACTTATATAGGTATACATTTACCTCAATTTGTTTTGTGTCTTTAATCTTCTTTAAATAGCTGATGCTCTCGACAATATCTTTTCGAACTTCTTCCCTAGTAATATCGCTTCTACACACTGCGCGAAGTCTCGTTGCATCGCAAGTGATATCCGGATCAAGGAGAAAAACATTAATTCGCTCTCTAATTGATTCGAGCGTATCTTGGAGAAGAGACTCAGGCCTTCCAAATGTAGAAAAACCCGTAGCCGAAATTATTGATATTTCATTTCGGCTTTTACACGATTTTTGAACATCGCACTTAAAGCGATCAACTTCCGACTGACTGCAACTTCCCATATCTTCCAGTAAATTACACAAACCGGCGACTCTTGCCATATTCGCATATCGCCTAAGAATAGTGATTTTCCACCGTAAACTTTTTTCCCACACCAGCCGTACAGTGATCCTCCATACAGGAAAAAAAGCTATTACTACCATAAATAACACATAGTGATTACTCATAGTGTTAACAAAAACATCAAGCAACTTGGATCCATCGGTAAAGCAATATTGAATGAGAGAGAATACGAAAGCACCAATGACAGAGAACACTATTGACCAAACAGATAATTTGGTAAAACTGTCTGTTTTAAAAACTGACCGAATAGCTAACGAGGTAGAGCTATCTTTAAAAATAGGCACTGTTTTTCGTCCACTGAACTAACTAAGGAAGAAGTACTATTTATTAATGGAGATATAGCCTTTAAGCTTCTCAAATGGATAAACTATTAAAAGAAATCGATAGAACGCTTTTTCTATCTTCTCAGGCTTATTATCAACCCAACGAGAAAAACAGATAACAAGCACCGAATAAATTGATAACCAAATTATAGGGAAGTAAGCACCAAACGTAAGGCTACTCAAAAAATCCATTTCTAACCCTTAATAATAGAAAATGTTTATACACAATCCATATCCGCCTTACTTTGTGTGTAATAACCAGACCCACATCAACAGATACCAACACTTTCTGGCGTGAGTAAAGAAAGAAAAGCACACCAAACAGGAAAAAGCAATTTTTCACTCTCTAGGTATACTGTACAGCGCGCATAATAACAAATAGCTAAGAATAAACTCGAATGTTACCTACTTTTAATTATGGGTGTTTCCATCAAACAAACAATATAATTAACTGGTATGAAAACCAAATCTTCTAACCTATTTCAAATCACTAGCAGTGATAGACCATTTAATGACTTCAAACAACCTCCCAATTAACACAATACTAAGGCCAGCTATCACTAACTTCATTTCTATGCCTCCGATACAGCACAATTGTACAGTTTACGAATTGCGATCCGCCCGCTAGCCTTATCGCACAATTCATACTGCAATTTTTGGCGACTCACTATGCAAAATAACCCTAATCAATTTCAACCTGGGCGAATGTGTGCTGCTCTTACTGCCTGCTTACTTTTTATGGGAGCAGCTGCAATATACACAGGAAAAATCAGTCCCACATTTTTCTCACCAACATTAATAGCAGGCGAGACAAGAACCCAACGTATCGAAAAACAATTTTCCCCACGGGATGGGTCACACAGAAACGTTGAAAAAAGTATTATCAAAGCCATGCACGACCCCAACTCTTATAAGCATGATGAGACTTCATACACGGATAAAAAAGACCACCTTATCATCATCACAAGCTACCGAGAGAAAAATTCTTTTGGGACAACTATAAAAAATCGAGTAAAAGCAAAAGTCGACTTAGATGGGCGAATTATCGAGATCACAAACTACTAGCTGTTCGATCAGAGTGTAATGCGGCCTATTAATGTATCAAATAATTAACGCGTAAAAGCTACTTGCCTTCATTACTGCCACTATTTTCCTTTGCCAATTGATCAACCATCGCCGCAACACCGGCGGACACAACACGAAGAGTGGTTTCGTTATTGGCTTTCTTAATTAACCAATCGCGCATAGGCCCAAAGGCGGCTAAATATATAATCACCTGCGCTATGACTTCCAAAGTGGGATCGTCAGCCGGCAGCTGCGTGAAGCTCTCCAATTGTGACATCAATTCTTTGGCGATTGCTTTTTCTCTCGCCCGCATGGCTTTGCGATCATCGTCTTGCAAATAGGGGACGGTTCGGTAGGCTAATAAGGTGCCTTGGCGTTTTTTACTCCAGGTATCACGAAAATAATTTGCCACATTCTCCTGCAACGATAAATCGCTGTCATTTTCCAAGCGTTGCGCCAAAGTCGGAACGTCGGGCCGGAACCACTGCTTATTGAGTAAGCGCCTTAGAATATCGTTTTTGTTGGCAATGTAGTCATAAATACTGGCTTGATTAACACCGGACTTGGCGCAAATATCTCTAATAGTGGTAGAGGCAAAACCTTTTTCCAAAAACAATGTCAGCGCCGCTTCGCAAATCTGATCGCGGCGTTGTTCCACCAAAGCAGTGTTTTGAACATTATTGACGATGGCTTCGGAAAGAGGCTCGTCAGGATTTTTTTTGCTGTGTTTGCGCTTATTTGTCGACGTGTTTTGTCTGTTGCTTGATGTTGCCAAACAAAGTCTCCCCGTATTAGTCGTTTCGGAACCCGTATTTTGTGGATGCTCATCAGAGATTGTCAAGTCTTGACCTGAAATCATTAGTATTTTAACCTGACGCTTGTCAGTTTTAGAAGAAGAGCCCTATGAATATTGGACCTACGGGTGCCCCAACAGCGGTAATTAACAAACTATTGATTGCCAATCGAGGCGAGATCGCTGTGCGTATCACTCGTACCGCTGCGGAGATGGGGATCGCCACTGTTGCCATTTATCCTCAGGACGACAAAGCCAGCTTGCACGTACGCCGAGCCGGTGATGCCTATTCTTTGCCAGGGCGTGGCGCGCAAGCCTACCTAGATAGTGACGCTATCATCAAAGCGGCTCTCGCAAGTGGGTCTGACGCACTACATCCCGGTTATGGCTTTCTTGCCGAAAGCGCCGAGTTTGCCGAGCAGGTTGAAGCGGCCGGCATCCGTTTTATTGGTCCAACATCACACTCCCTGCGATTGTTTGGTGACAAAGTGGCAGCCAGACAACATGCACAAAATCTTCACATTCCCATCATTCCTGGCACTGGTCTTGACTCTAGCCTTGGCATTGAAGGTGCTTCTGAACTCGACCAGGCAGTAAAATTTTTTAAGGCATTACCAGCTGGCGAGGCCATGCTAATTAAAGCCGTGGCAGGCGGTGGTGGACGCGGTATGCGTGTGGTGAATACCCAAGGAGAAATTGCGATGGCCTTGGAGCGTTGTCGCTCTGAAGCGCAAGCGGCCTTTGGTAATCCTGCTGTGTATGTCGAACAATATTTACCTGCGGTTCGTCATCTGGAAGTGCAAATTATTGGCGATGGCGCAGGCGAATGTGTGGCATTGGGTGAACGTGAATGTTCCTTACAGCGCCGTCATCAAAAGATAGTAGAAATTGCCCCCAGCCCCTCCATCACTACACACTTACGTGAACAATTAACCCACTATGCAATCGCACTAACCGCCAGTGATCACTATCGTTCTTTGGGTACGGTGGAGTTTTTACTCAATACCCATAATAACGAGTTATTTTTTATTGAAACCAACCCACGTATTCAGGTTGAACATACGGTTACCGAAGCAGTATACGGCTTGGATTTGGTGCGCCTGCAACTGGAACTGGCCCAAGGTTCGCAACTCACCGACATTATCCCCTGCAAAGATAAAATTCTACCTCGTGGTTACGCGATGCAATTGCGCATTAATATGGAACGCATGGATGCCAAGGGTAATACCAAACCCACGGGCGGCCTTATCGATATTTATGAACCGCCCAGCGGTGTCGGTATTCGTGTCGATGGTTTTGCCTATTCTGGTTATCGCAGTTCATCGCATTACGAC
>JAESTE010000140.1 GCA_016763735.1 Nitrospinaceae bacterium
ACTTTTTCTCGGACTTCGTCCATCAGTTTTGCGTCGATAGTGGTGGCGCCTTTTTCTATGGCGAAATTGATGACTGTCTTTTTAGCCATGCCTCGCACAAAGAAAGGGACTTTTTTGATGCGCTGTTCTGCTTCTTCTGTCCATATGAGATCATCTTCTGGATTCTTGCTTTGCAGTTCTTCTTTGGCTTGAGCTAATGAGGAACTGACTGTGGCCATCGGTGCTTTACTGACACTGGTTGCGCCACCCATTTCGACACCTAGTTTGCTTACGAATTCGGTTTCAAAATTATTGGTTGACATGGCGATCATATGTCCACATTTTTTGCATTTGAACTTCATCGTCAGGTTTTGTTTTTCTTCCGGCATGATGCCCTCTACCTGCACTTCCATTTTGACATCACAAGGGATACAAAGAAATTTCATTACGCCTCCTGTTGGGACTATTTTTTGATAAATTTTTCAATATTGTCAACCGTCTCAGCGATAGCCTTGCCGGTAACTGAATCTTTAAACTCGGTATAGAAAAGTTGCCCTGAATTGCTTTGCGACACGCGAGTGTCGAAAGGAATTTTGCCGATATAGGGGATTTCTTTTCTTTCCGACAACTTTTGTACATCTTCTCCTTCAAACAGTTTGCCTTCTTTTTCGCAATGCGGGCAAACGTAGGTGGCCATGTTTTCGATAAGGCCGATAATGGGCACACCCATTTTGTGGTTCTTGTTGATCGATTTCGTAACAATATGCTGCGACAGCATAGAGGGGATGGTGATTTCCACCGCTCCTGCCAATTCTGGAATGAGTGAGCGGATGTTGTCTATCCGGTCACTTCCCGGTGGCATGTCTATGAGCAGATAGTCGAGTTCGCCCCAGTTGGTGTCTGCAAGCAGTTCGCGGATGGCGGTTGATTCCATCGTGCTGACCCATACGGCTGTGGCACTGGCATCTTCGGTCCACATCACCGGTGTGTCGGCAGATTTCAAAAGCATGTCCATGGACATGATTTTGATGCCTTGATGCCCGAGACCTGGTTCTATACCTTCATCTTTCATTTCAAGCTTGTTATTGCCCACGCCGAGTAAATGACAAATGCTGGGTCCGTTCAAATCTGCATCGAGGATCCCGACTTTATAGCCCCTGTCTGCAAGGCAGGAAGCAATGTTAGCGGTGATGGAGCTTTTGCCCACGCCGCCTTTTCCGCTCATTAGAGCCACTTTATGCTTTATTTTGTCGAGACGAGATCGCAGTTTCGCTCCCAGTTGGGTTACTTGTCCGATAATGTCTGATCCGCCATCGCCTACTAGATCATCATATGTTTTCATGGAAAAAACTCCTGAATTTAAGCTGGATCGTATCCCTGATTTTTAGCGGAATTGAACTTTTAATAATAAATGAAATGCCCCTTATTTAAAAGACTTTCTTTGATTTTCTTGATTTTAGACTATCGCGTAAAAATATATTTTTGTCGGTTATTAAAATTTAGGTTGACCTTATCTATCGGACTCATTTAAATTGCAAGATTCATCAATGGTAATTCGCCATTGTGCAGCGCGTCTCATTTAAATGGAATTGGAATGGATTTAACAGAAGAAGATAAAGCATACATTAAAGAGGAGGAAACTCTTCTCGAGACTACTCTGGAATCTCTTTGCCAGCAGTTGCCACAAGTGCAGGCGGCAACGATAAATGCCAACCAGGCGGCTAGAGAACTAACCAAGCAAGTGGTTAATGAGTGGAACGATGAAGAAAGGCAACCTCTTATTTCTGATGAAGCGGTTGCGCACTCCATTCTGGATATTCGCAAAAATAGCGATAAGGCATTGCTGGAATTGATTGAAGAACCCTATTTTGGCAGGGTCACCACTATAGAGGATGATGGCAGTGAAGTGTCTTTCTTGATCGGAAAAAAGAGCAATATCGATGCAGGAATTGTGGATTGGCGTAATGGCCCCATCGCCGCTTTGTATTTCAACTATAAACAGGATGAAGAATTCTATGAAGTGATCAACGACAGGGAGCGTAATGGCAAGATAAAGGTGAGGCGATCCTTTAAAATGGAAAACGGTAATCTGGTGCAGATAGATTTCCCCGACGGCATTTTCCGCCGTAACGAAACGGGCTGGGAAAAACTGGATGTCGATTCAGAGATTGCCGCGCATCGCTCACGTGGAATTCATGCCAAAGAAAAAAGTTTGCCGAGCATTCTTTCTTTAATCACCAAAGACCAGTTTGAGATGATCACGGCCGATCCGGAGCGCCCGGTCATCATCCAGGGTTCTGCGGGTTCCGGTAAGACGACGGTTGCTCTTCATCGGCTGGCGTGGTTGCTTCACGAAAACAATTCGGATGTTAAAGCAGAAAACACCCGTGTGATTGTTATGAATAAATCGCTGGCTGTTTATGTTTCAGCTACTTTGCCTTCGATGGGCATTGATGACGTGCAAACCACCACTTTCAATAGCTGGGCTTTATCTATTATTCGCAAGTCCATGCGCACACAACCTTTCTTTAAGTTTCTTACTATTCCTTCCTTTGTTGAAGAGATAAAATTTTCTGAAGAGATATTGAAGGCTCTTGTTGGTTTGGTGGAAAAGCAAGGGCAGGCTCTCGATGAAGAAATCAAAAAAGAATTTTCAAGCCGGACCGCTCATCTTGATAGTTGGGCGAAGAGTAAAGATAAGGCACTTTTACCCCGGTTACGGGACTTCAGTCACGAGGTAAAAAACTCCAAACTCCCGGAAGCTGAAAAAAAGCAGAAATTGGGATTCGTTAGAAAACAGATATCCAATCATGAAGATTATTTGCAGGACCTTTACAACCTGCTTTCTGATACGGAGCATCTGAAGAAATATTTGAAACCCGATGCCAAGCTGGCTTCCAACCTTGAATATCTCAAACGCCTGACAGATAAGAACAGGCTTAAAAAGAACCTCGACTACTTTGATATGTCATTGGTTCTGAGAATGATCTAGCTTAAAAATGGAGGACTGCCGGATGGTGGCGGTGGAATCGTTTCTCTGGATCATATCGTTATTGATGAAGCGCAGGATTTTGGCCCTGTAGAATTCGCTATCATGATGGATGCGGTGACCGATAAACACCAGATAACGATTGTCGGCGATGTGGCGCAGAAAATTCTTTCCGCGAGAAAATTTATTGGTTGGAACAAAGTGGTCGAATATCTAGGCTTGGATGAGGATGCCATAATTCAGTTGGAAGTTTCTTTCCGTTGTACTGTTCCCATTATGACCTTGGCGTATAAAGTGGCAGGCGACCCTAAAAAGGTTGAGGGCAGGGCGGGGTCGGCCCCTGAGTGGAAGAAGGTTGATAACTATGTCAACCTTGTCGAAGCACTTGCCGATTGGTCACGCGGATTACTGCGTGCCGATCCTTATAAGCTAGTTGCGCTGATATGCCGGTATCCAAAACAGGCTATGGAACTGAAAGAAGAGATGGAAAACTATTTGCCGGGAGAAGTGCGGCTCGGCCATAGAGACCAGTTTTCCTTTGAACCGGGCATACTCGTTACCAATATCCATCAGGTGAAAGGGTTGGAGTTTGATTCGGTTGCGTTGGTGGAGCCGGATGAAGAAAACTATCCGGCAAAAAGAGAGGAAAGCCGCAATATGATTTATGTCGGTATTACTCGAACCCAGGAAGACTTGCTCCTGGCTACGATCCGACCCTACTCTTCAGCTTTAATGGGACATTAAAAATAACGATTTATTTTTAGTTTAGTATTGCGAAAATGGGTAAGGGGACTATATTTACTTCTGAAGGTATTTGAGAGCCACCTTAGCCAAGGAGGTCTATATAGAAACAGAAATTCCGCCTGATCAGTTTAGAACAGCAAACGAAATAATCCGTATATAAATATGGATGGCCCTCCGACGGGAGATGGCATAAAAAAAGAGAAAAAACGCGTTGAGCAGTTGCAACGCGTTTTTTTATGGGATATAGAAAAACCCGGGTACTTTTAATCTGTATATTACATGAGTGATCGTAGTTTCCTCTCCCTTGATAGGAGGGGGTCAGGGGAGGTAGTATTCCTCCCTCTCCCCGGTGAGGGAGAGGGTTGGGGTGAGGGGGATTAAATACTAGCCTCCAATTAACATAATCATGTTCTATTCCGGTTAAAAAATGAAAAAAAAATATCTTCTTATAATTGAATTTGAAGGCACGGCGTACCACGGCTGGCAGGTACAGAAAAATGGAATCACCGTCCAAGAGGTTGTGGAAAAAGCTCTGTCCAAAATCACGAAAACCGAAACAACGGTTTTAAGTTCTGGTCGAACCGATGCCGGGGTTCATGCCGAAGGCATGCCGGCGCAGTTTGTGACCGAATCTAAAATGAAGCCGTACGAATTTTTGTTTGCGTTAAATAGCCATCTTCCACTCGATATCACTGTTAGAGAAGTGCGCAAGGTTCCCATGGCATTCAATGCGCGTGGATCTGCGAAACGAAAACTCTATCGTTATACTATTTTGAATCGCGATCATCCATCGGCGCTCAATTATCGCAGCTCCTGGTTCATCCCTTTCATTCTGGATGTTGCGGCGATGCGCAGAGCCGCAAAATATTTTGTAGGCAGGCACGACTTCACTTCTTTCCGCGCGGGGAATTGCAGCGCCAAAACACCAATACGAATTATAGATCGTGTCGAAATTTTCAAGCAAGACGGTTTCCTGAAACTGGAATTTGAAGGTAAAGGTTTTCTGAAACATATGGTGCGCAATCTGGTGGGAACTCTGGTACATGTTGGAAGAAAACGCATCCCCGCAAGACAGGTTAAAACCATCCTCGAAGCCCGCAACCGACAAGCCGCTGGCCCCACCGCCCCTCCTCAAGGTCTTTGCTTGATTGAGGTGTGTTACTGAGTGAAGGTTGTCGCGGTGGAAAGCTTTTTGCCGTTTGGATTAAAGATATTAAAATGGCCGATGCCGCGTTTGGCCATGGCGTATTGTAGTGCGGTCTGCATCACTCCCATTCCATAGGTCAAACTGCGGCTGAAGCTGATGGAGGAAGCGTCATCGAAATATAGCGCAGGGCAGGATACTTCTCCGACATCGAACCCGAAATACAAGGTTTGGCAAAGCATTTGGTTGTCAAACACAAAATCATCGGAATTTTCCAGCATTGGAATTGTCTCCAACACTTTGCGACTGAATGCGCGATAGCCAGTGTGATATTCGGATAATTTTTGTTGGATAATTGCATTCTCAGCAAGTGTAAGAAAACGGTTGGATGCATATTTGTAAAATGGCATTCCCCCCATCATGGCTTTGTTGCCGAGGATGCGAGACCCAATCACCGCATCAAAAATACCTTCAGCGATCATTGAAGCCATCGGAGTAATGAGTTTTGGCGTGTACTGATAATCCGGGTGCAGCATGATAACAATATCGGCACCATGGTTAAGAGCCTCTTGATAACAGGTTTTCTGGTTTCCCCGATAACCCTTGTTCTCAGTATGGACAAAGGTTTTGATTCCCAGCTTTTCTGCTACTTTGACGGTTCTGTCCTTGCTGGCATCGTCTGTTAAGATGACTTCATCCACGATATCTTTAGGGATTTCATCGTAGGTTTTTTGCAAGGTTTTTTCGGCGTTGTAGGCGGGCATTACAACGCAAACTCTTTTACCGTTTATCATAGATCGCTTCCATTATTCTTTGAGTTTTGTATACGGCGGTTATAATAATGTAAAAATAATTTTTTACAACTTACTTTAATCCCACAAAGTGGGTTTAATTCCCCGTGGCTTGCCACGCCTGTTAAATAAAAATATTTTAGGGACACCCTGCTGCTTGCGGCGGGGTTGTTCATTTTCCTAACGTTTCCGGGTGGTAATATTATCGCTGGTTTGCGATACTTGGCGAAAATTATGATTCAATGAGGAGTTTTATTGCAGATTATGAAAACTGAATTCAATATTGCTGTTTTTCCGGGAGACGGGATTGGTCCCGAAGTGGTCGCTGAGGCCATCGAGATTCTTAAAATCATCGAGTCAAAGCTCGGTTTGAAAATAACCCTGAGCGAAGCCCCGGTAGGTGGTGCTGGTTATGAAGCAACAGGCCATCCCTTACCCGATGCCTCGCTGGATATTGCCAAAAAAGCCGATGGCGTACTGCTGGGTGCTGTGGGTGGACCAAAATGGGAAACGATAGACTTTTCCCTGCGCCCGGAACGGGCTTTGTTGGGATTGCGCTCGAGCTTGGGACTTTATGCCAATTTGCGCCCGGCTAGTATTTTCCCTGCTCTGGTGGACGCATCTACCTTGAAGC
>JAESTE010000141.1 GCA_016763735.1 Nitrospinaceae bacterium
CCAGTGACACCAGCCTCAGGGCCCCGGTGACCGCGTGGCTGCGGGTCTGGAAGAGACCGTGCTCCATGAGGGCCAGAGCCATACCGACGTGCAGCCACAGGGTGTCGTAGGCTTGGGGCCAGTGCTGGGCCGTCACCCCGGTGCTGTCCAAGACGATGACCAAGACGAGCACCAACCGCTCCAGCAGGATCCTGAACTGGGACAAGTACAGCTCAGCAAAGTAGGGACTGGTGCCGGTGGACGGGGCCATGAGCTGCAGAGAGAAGGATTTGCGCGCGGGTTCGGCCATGATGGTGGCCAACAAGACCCCGGAGGTATAAGCACGGACAAGTCCTGTACGGGATACGTAGCCCGCCTTCACAACCATGAGCAAACGAAGGCGCCTTACCCTTCCAACAGGTCCATTCCAGACGGACGTGGCGCGTGTTCAAGTCCAGCCCCCTACTCTGTTGAACGTGGCGGAGAGGTGTGTGCAGACCCAATGGAACACGGACCAGGCTCTCATCCCCTCGGTGAGGCACGGAGGACGGTCAGACAGTGACAGCAGCAGTTGTATGAGCGGGCAGAGTGACGCCACACGGTCTGCTGCCTCCACCCCCGAGGCACACCCGTACCCTTTGCGTCCCTTGTCTGCCATCCACCCTCCGCCTTGGCAAGACGTGTGCTCCTCAGACAGCGAGGTTGAGTTGACTACGGGAGACGACCACAGCGACGACCCTGACTGGAGCGACAGCACGGCCCCCTCGTTGGGGCAGATGATCTCGGTACCGTTGCGCTCTCCTCGGGCCCATTACGTGGCCAACCTGACACAGAGAGCTCAGGCCGCACGCGAGGAGCACAAGAGGTCGTTGCTCTCGTCCAAACAGTGGCACACACGACCCGGAGAAGGGTGGTTGCTGGTGGCCCAGGCCATGGTGCAGGAGAGGAAGCTGGCAGACGACCGGTACCGTTACGACCACCGTCTGGTGTCACGCAAGTCGTACTCCACCGACCCGTTGCGTGGGGTCTTCAACAACAGAGGGGACCAGCGGTTGCGCAACATACAGCGGGACCTGGACAGCATGGGGGTGGTGCGTACCTCGACCCAGAAACTCTTTCACTACTGGTTCACGCAGGCCGTGGCCGAGACCATCTACGGGGACGAGTGGGATTCCAGTGCCACCAACGTGTTAAAGAAGTTTGGGCTGAAGGAGCCAGAGTACACCGTCATGGTCATGACCCCACGACGGTTTGGCAAGACGTGGTCCATTGCCATGTTTGTGCTGGCAGTGATCGCCAACGTGCCGGGTGTGCGGGTGGCGGTCTTCTCCACAGGGAAGCGGGCGTCAGGGTCTCTCATGGAGATCATCATGGGGTTCTTGCCCCGTATCGCATTGGCCCAACGCAGAGTGTGCAAGTTCACCAACGAAGAGCTGTATTTGGCGGAACACCCGCTGCCTATCGGACGAGGCATGAACAGTCACCAAGCCCGGGTGGAGCAGTCGCGCATGACTACGGCCAAGCTTCATTGCTACCCAAGTTCTGTGAAAGGTGGTTTAGATGTGTTAGAGTGCGTGTGTGCGCGTGTCAGGGTCGCGTTCCTCTTGCCCAACGTCCTCGTCCTCCTCTGAGGAGAGGGAGATGTCGTCGCCCATCTCCAAGACTCGCTCGGAGGCAAAGGCCATGCCAGAGTCCATCTCGGTATGTACCCGCTTCCCCACACTGCGCGGCAACGGGGTGTAGTCGGCCGGGCGTCGCTCTCCGCGTCGTACGGGAGGAGCGTCCGTCACGTCGGCGTCGGTGGTGGTCACTCCAGGTATGTCCACCAGTCCAGTCACCCAACCCATTAGGAAGATGGGGACGTAGATGAACTCAGCAGGGAGACCAGGCGACGGACGGCACCACTCACGTAAGGTATGGGGCTGCATGCCGGGGGTAGGAGTGATCATGGACGCCACCGGGAACGCAAAGGACATGCCCAGTGCCAAGGCCACGTACGCGCCGTCCCCCAGGACCCGTACCCTCATACACCCCGTGGTAAGGCAGGGCAGGTAATGGGTAGCCCTCATGCGCCACACCAGCCCGGCGTACACGCACATGCCTGTGCCAATGTGCCCCACACACCACGCCACGCTGCTGACGTACACCGTGCACACCACCCCGGCATGCAGGGCGTCGATGCGGGCCAAGGGCATGAAGAGGCCGTAGCTCAAGAACAGGCCCATGACAAAGGCGCCCAGTGACCCGCCTGGGTCCACCAGCAGCGTGTCCCGCATGTACTGCATGGGCCACACCAAGAAGATGGTCTCCAGTATGCGCAAGGGCAGCCCCACCACCAGCCACACACACCACGCGACACACTGGACACATCCGTCGGCGCACACACAGCACGGCCCCCTGCGCCTGTCGACCTCGTCCTCGTGTGGATCTGCCGGAACCCGTTCCATCATGACGAATAAACGCGAGTGTATTGACAACGTGGACACGAACGTTACACGCCCACCCCACTCTACGGTTCATACGAGTACGTACTCTGGCGAAACAGTTACTAGAGGGCACGGTGTTTGCGCTTGATCACGACTCCTTGGAACTGGACCGTGACAGAGATGGTCACGAGAGGGTTGTGGATGTAGGGCGGAGTGCTGCGTGTACGTTCGTCGATCCACGTCTTGATGCGGTCGTACCCCAACGCCGGTCGAAGTTCCATCTGCAGACGTTTCAGGTCCATCAACGTGTTGCTGGCGTTGGTGTCCTTGAACACCGAGTCCACCATGCTGTCTACCGGTTGCTTAGGAAGCAACACGTAGTTCCGTCCGTCGGCGCCTCGTGACACCGTCTTGCTCAGGTTGTACTTGCTGTACACCTGGGACGACTCGCTCTGTTGCACCAGGCGGGAAATGTTGAGCAACGCGGCGTGCAGTACGGGATGAGGGGCCACCACGGCGTCTTCGTCGGGCAGGGCAAACTTGTACCAGATGTTGCCGTGCACATGGTTGTCCGCCAGGTCCCTCATGATCTTGCGTCGGCTCTGCGGGGCCCAGCGGCTCCAAGGAGCTTGACCCACTGCGGTGGCGTCGGCTACGTACACCTGGGACGGGGTGTCGAACGCAGCGCAGCTGTCGGGGGGTATCTCGATGGCCATGGCTTTGGAGTCGCCTACTCCGTGATGAATGGTGTCGGTGAAGAACCACGAGATCTCGGACTTGTCGGCGTCGCGGGTGGTCAGTTGGCAGTGCCATCCCACCGGGACACCCTTGTTGCAGTAGCCCGTGATGTACATCTCGTGTGGCGCGAAGTGGTAGTCGTCGTTGGGCAGTTCACACAGGTTGTACAGGTGTTGGCTCAAGCGGCTGCAGTCGGCCTTCAGTATGAGCGGTTGCATGCCAGAGTGGTCGTCCAGCAGGTCCTTCAGCCGCTCCTCCTTGGCCGTGAACACCACACTGAAGGACACCACCTCTGAATGGGTGAGTGGGGTAGCGGGCCAACGCAGAGGCACAGATTCACCCGACAAGATGGCGTCGCTAAGCTTGGAGTTGCCACGCAGGTCACGCATGAGGTTGTCGGGCAGGTAGTCGCGTGCGTCCGTGGGGTTGGGGGGTATGAACCGACGGTACCCTCTGGTGGCCACAGACTGGTTGAGATAAGCCTCGTCCTTTGCCGGGCTGGCGTCTACCTGCCCGCTGTTGGTGACCAGGGCCGTGCGCGCTATCTTGTCGTCCAGTGCCTCAAGTATGTTGGCCGGGGGGCCGTCTCCGTTGTTCCCGGCAAACCGCTGTCCGTCGTCAGAAAAGGGGCCCGCGTCCGCGTCAGTGACCACGTCCATCTGCTGGACTTTGAAATCACTGGACATCCCATCCAGCTGGGACGCATTGGTCGCCCACACCTGGGCCATGGCGACTGTGACTGGATGGCGTGTCTTTTGGGACATATAGCAACAGTCGTTTATTTCCATTGGACACTCTCCTGTCAAACGTATGTGTGTGTGTGTGATTGGAGGTGTCTGGTACGCCACTACTTGCATGCCTTCTGCACGTCCTTCCAGGGGAACGCGTCGCCACTGGCGTCGTTCTTCATCATGGCGACGATCTCGGGGTCCAGTTGGTATGTCGGGGCAGCGGGAGGGGCCGCCACGGGGATGGGGGCAGCAGGAGCCGAAGCCTGGACCGTCATGGGCACGGCGACCTGGGCCGGGGCCTGAGCAGGCATCCAGCCGTAGGTGTGGCCCATGATGGAATGGATCGGGTTGGCCACGGGAGCGGCAACAGGCTGGGCACCGTTGGTCAAGGCACGGTACATCTGGATCCTGCGGTTCAACTCAATGCGTTGAGGGTCTTGTTGTTCCTGGGACACAGCAGAGGCAGAGGCCTGGATGACCTGTACCAGGGGCATGGCCCACGCCTGGAGGAACTTCTGGGCTCCGGCGTCGCTGGCGGCAGTGGTCAATTGGTTCTCGCGTTCCGGAGTCATGCTGTTGGCGGGCAGGAAACGCTTGAGGATCGGCATGAGGGTTTCGGTGAACTGGGCCTGCATGCCCTTGGACGTGTCCTCGGTGGCCTTGAGCTTCTCGCGCATGGCACTGAGCTCAGTCTCCAGCTCCTGGGTGCGGCGCTTGTCGGCAATCACCCGGTCCAACAGCTTGCTCTTCATGGAGTCGTCGATGGGGCCGTCGTGAGACAGCAGAGACTCTACGGCGTCGGTGTCGGCGTCGGCCTCAGTCGTGGCGGTCTCGGTCTTGTTGCGCTTGGTGGTCTTGAACCGTCCGTCAGTGGAGCGTCCGTTGGAGTCGGGGGTGGCTTCCTTGGCCTCTTCCTCACGTACACGTTTGGTGCCAGGGGCGGGGTCGGCTTCCTGCTTCTGGGTAGGCACAGGGGCCGGCACGGGGGTGGCCACGGGCCCGGCC
>JAESTE010000142.1 GCA_016763735.1 Nitrospinaceae bacterium
CAAAAATATTTCTGGAACAATGTCGAAGGAAGATTCCGGCAAGCCGGAAATGATGGCTAAATCCGGAGAGGATAAAGCCATGAACTCCAAGTCTTCCTCTGAAATGAAGGAGGAAATGGAGGGCGATGTAGCAGAAACCAAGGAAGATCAGGATGTCGCTGACATGGCCGCAACCGAACACGCTAATTTATTTATTGAAAACGATTACCCTTCCGCAACAACCTGTGCGACCTGTCATCCAAAGCATTATAAAGAATGGTCGGTGTCTCAGCACTCTTATGCACAGTTGAGTCCCGTTTACCTCTCTTTCAGCAGCTTTGTAAATGAGATCACCAGTGGGACAAATGGTGATTTTTGTTTTCGCTGTCATACTCCCATTGGTGCAAACATGAATGAAGATCCTTTTATGAGTAATCTGGATCGTCATCCTTCTTCGCGCGAGGGCATTACCTGTATTGCCTGTCATCGAATGAACAAGACCTACAACAAGCGCAGTGGTCGTTTGGCAATTCAGAAGGGCGATTTGCTCGCTCCGGTTTATGGACCCAAAGGTGGCGAAGAATTGGCGCGTGTTCTGGATAACAGGGATGAGTACCGAGTGGTGACTGAGAAGGGTAAGCCAGGTAGAAAAATTCATACCAAGGCAGTGAAGTTTGAGTCACTTTCCAGTTCAACGTTTTGCGGTCAATGCCACGATGTGACCCTGCTAAATGGTTTTCGCTTGGAAGAGGCTTTTAGTGAATATAGAATGTCGCCAGCAGCTGCAAAGGGAACCACATGTCAGGATTGCCATATGGGCAAAGAGCAGGGCGTTCCTTCAGGCTATGAAGAAGGTCCCGCTGCGGTGGTGGGAGGGAAAGAAACCCGACCGCGAAAATTAACGAGTCATATCTTTGCAGGTCCAGCTTATTCCGTGATACACCCGGGCCTCTTTCCGCATAATGTAGAAGCTCAGGAACTGGCGACGATGAGAGAATGGTTGAAGTTTGACCATGAAGCGGGGTGGGGGACAGATAAATTCGAGGACACCGTTTCTGATGACATGAAATTTCCATCAAGATGGGAATCGGTGGATGATCGCTATGATGCGCGTGAAATTTTAGATGTGCAGTTCGAACGTTTAGAGTGGGTGCGGCAGAAACGGTTAGAAGTCCTGAATAATGGTTATAAGCTTGGAGAGGCTGTTGTCACTCGGAGCGATAAAGGAGGTCTTGCATTTAAAGTTAAGGTCGAAAACCTCACGGACGGTCACAATGTGCCAACGGGTTTTGCAGCCGAGAGGCTTGTCTTTATGCAGGTGACCGTCACGGATAGCACCGGGAAGGCGATCTTTAAGTCTGGCGACTATGACCCGAATGGAGATGTTCGGGATCATGAATCTGCCTATGTCATTAATGGGGATCTTCCTCTGGATGACCAGTTGTTTGATCTTCGTAGCCGTATTCTGGTGACGAATAGTCGCGGTGGAGAGAGGGAGCGAGTCATTGCGGTTCCGTATCCGGTTACTACAATACCTTTTTTGAGACCCACTACGCGTTCCCTTATTTTGACTGGAGAAAGTCCTGTCGAAAGGATCCATAGGCGAAGTTTGGCTCCTTTAGATTATACGTGGGCCAAGTACAAGGTAGATGGTGACTTGTTGACGGGTAAAGGCCCCTATAAAGCGAAGGTGGACTTTATTGCTGGCATGGCACCTGCCAACTTGATTGGAGCTATTAAGAACCGGGGTTTTGATTATGCGATGAGTGCTCGAGAGGTAGCTGAAAACGTTGCCGCCGGGTACGAGGTTCTTGCTAGTAAAGAGATTGCTTTTGATGTCGAAGGTGGGACGAATGTTATGGAGACTTCTTTTCTTGACTCCATTTTTGATGTTTTCAGGTAACTTTAGTTAGTTAAAAATGTAGCGAGTTGTCCATTGCTTTGGAGGAGGGTAGTGTTGATGGAGAAGTGCCTTAAACAGTGTCTGGTTTATTCCAGCGTTTTCATTGTAAGCTTGTTCTTTACATTTGTACGCCCTGCCTATGCAGATCTGTTTCCCTTGGGGGAAACCTTTGGGGTCAGTCGGTTTTCTGACGAGCATATTCAACTTTTGGAGCCCTCCGATACTGGCAACCGGCCTTCCTTGATTTATGAAGGTGGCGACCTGTTTCTTGGCACTGGTAATTTGCAGGAAGGTTTTGAAACCCATTGGGGTGCGGTCTGGCAGCCACAGTTATGGGTTTTCGGAACTCTTCGCACAGCTTTGCATTACTTCGATAATGGTGTTCGACCCTCTTCGGCGGAATGGGCTACTCGATTGAGCCTCTTTGCTAATCTGCAATTAACACACACCGAAAAGCTGATCATTGGTATTCGTCCCTTGGACCGGAATGCGTTCAATCGTTTCACGCGTGTTCAGCTCAACGATGATTTTGGCTCCAGTAAGTTTGAGGCCAATGCGGATATTCGGACTTTCTTTTTTGAAGGCGATTTTGGCAGTCTTTTTCCTGGACTTGATAAAAAGGGAACCGGAGCGATTGATTACGGATTCTCTGTTGGTAGGCAGGCGATCACATTCCAGAATGCCATTATGATCAACGAGACCGTGGATTCTGTGGGTGTTGTGCGTAATAACATTCGGTTCGCAGGAATTTCAGGTATGAGGAGCACTGCTCTTTACGGTTGGGGTGAGTTGAATCGAGCCGATGCCCGACTAAACAGGTCTGCGGATATGTTCGGTTGGTTCAATTCTATTGATACTCCCAAGCATACCTTCAATATAGACATGATTTTCATTAATGATAAACAAACAACAGGGGACAGTGTGAATTTTGGTGTTGCAGCCATTCAAAGGCTCGGCCATTTCAATACTGCCTTCAGGATAAACAGTTCCTTCGAGCCTGGGGCTAACAGCCCGAAAGCAGGGACCGGGACGATTTTCAGCTCCGAGGTTTCTTGGACGCCTTACAGGTCGGATGACATTGCCTATGTAAACGCTTTTATTGTTGATGGAAATTATACACAGGCAGGACGGGAACCTATCGTGGGTGGAGCATTGGGTGGATTTGGAGTTTTATTTGCATCCCCGGGTGTCGGTAATTTCTTGTCTGAGCTAAACAATTTTACCACGGATGTTGCTGGTTTGGTCGTGGGTTATGAAGCCTTCTGGGATAACCATCGCCGGAGTTTAACGTTGGAAGTAGCCAGTCGAAAAGATATAAGTGATAGGGGTACTGGTTTCGATGACGTTGCCTTTGGTTTTGAGTTTCGTCAGAGGCTGGCACACAGAGTCCAGTTCCAGTTGGATGCTTCCTATTCAGTGCTTGAAAAGCGCAACGATGGCTCGACCATCCGTACTGAAATTCGTTACAGTTTTAATTTTTTTAATAGGCCGAGGCTTATATGCAAAGATATTTTTTTATAAGAGAGGGTGTTATGAAATCAGATAAGAATTGTTTGAATTCAACGTTTCTTTTTCTTTTGGGTTGGGTCATTGCGGCAGGTTTTGTAATGCCTTCAATAGTGAGTGCTGAACCTTTTGTAAAGGGTGCAAAGCTTTGTGAAGAATGTCATGAAGAAGAATTCAAGGTATGGGAAGGGACAAAGCATTTTAAGTCTTTTCGTGCTGTTCATCGGGAACCCAAGGATGCGAGCAAACCTTCCCCGAAAAAAATATTAAAAGCAGTAGGCGGGCAAAAGCGCATGAAGCGTAATGAGACTTGCTATCTCTGCCATTACACTCTAGAGAAAAAAAATGCAGGCGCGAAACCTCAGGCGAAGTCCGGGACCTCTTGTGAAAGTTGTCACGGTGCCTCCTCCGACTGGTTGCCTTTGCATGATAATTACGGTGGTAAAGACGTGAAGAGGGAAGCAGAAGCTGCTGACCATAAGGCAAAACGAATTTCAGATTCGAAAGCTGCTGGTTTGATTTGGCCGACGATGAAATATGAAGTCGCGGAAAACTGTATGACCTGTCATGGTCTTGCGAACCCGAATCTGAAAGCAGATGATTTGGCTAAAATGCTGGGAGCGGGGCACCCCATCAACCCGGACTTTGAAGTGGTTAAGTATTCCCAGGGATCTGTCAGGCACAGGCACTACCCACCGGATATGAAAGTCAATGCGGAAATGACACCTAAGCAACAGGCTGAGTTTTATGCAATTGGGCAGGCGGCTGCATTAGTTTCCGCGACAGGCGTTATGTCCAAGTCCAAAGAGCCCAAGTATGTTGAAGCGCAGAAAAAACGTGTTGAAAATGCCAAGGCCGCTCTTTCTGGTATTTCTGAAGCGGCAGAGTTATTGGCTTCTCCCAGCCGGGAAAACGCTTTGAAGTTTGTAGCAGCCATTGCGGATAAGGACTTGACAGGTGCTTTGGGAAGTAAGCTTCCTGCCAAGGGAGATTATAAATAAATCGGATCCAAAACATTAGTGTTTTGGGTGTTACTCAGAGGGTTCATTGAATCTGCAAAAAATATTAGCCTCTGAGTCGTTTTCATATTTTGAAGGAGTGGGTAGATGACAATAA
This sequence comes from Nitrospinaceae bacterium, assembly GCA_016763735.1. GTDB lineage: Bacteria > Nitrospinota > Nitrospinia > Nitrospinales > VA-1 > UBA8687. The sequence goes on from JAESTE010000142.1 coordinate 4,505, forward strand.
CTACCCAGTCGCGTCCTCAGCGTTGGGATCAGCCGTTTGGTTCCGAAATGACGGACGCGGATGTCGAACGCTTATTAGGTGTTCCTGAGATTCAGGCAATAGAAGCGGATAAGTTCCCGTCTCGCATTTCGCTTGCGGGGATTCTCCGAAACGATGCCCGGATCATGAGTTATAAAGCGGGTGACATTGTCATCCGTGAGGGTGATTATGGGAACTCGGCTTTTCTTGTTCTGAACGGTTCTTTGCGTGTGGTGTTGGCACCTGGCCTTCCCGGCGAAATGCTGGGCCGCAGAAAAATTCAGAAAAAGAATTTCTGGCAGGCTCTGAAACAACTCTGGACCCAAAAAACATCTCCCGAATTCAGGGACATCCAACGCTACGATCATAAATCAGGACTTCGTGAAAGTGCTGTTCCAGGTTCTTCCCACGTTTTTCTACAAGATGTTCCCGCCGTTCTTGATTCCAATAAAACCGCTGTGCTTGAAGGAGGAGCCCTGTTCGGAGAACTCGCCGCTTTGGGAAGAACTCCCAGAACCTCTACTATTTTTGCAGAAACAGACTCTGAACTTCTGGAGATAAGATGGCAGGGGCTTAGAGAGCTCCGCAAATACGATCAAGGCTGGAGAAGATTGATTGACCAGCGGTATCGGCAAAATGCTCTCAAGGCTCATTTGGGGGCGACCTCAATTTTTTCTCACCTTGATGACGACGATTTACAAGAAGTCGCTGATAACACGCTTTTCGAAACCTACGGAACATTCGACTGGCATCTTTCCTATAAAAAACTTCAAGAACAAGACAGAATTGATGGGGTGAAGGATGAGCCTGAAATTGCCCAGCAAGGGGCTTACCCTGATGGGATTTTGATGGTTCGAGCGGGGTTCGCCAGAGTCTCTGTCGAGAGAGGCAATGGTCGGCAGACCATCACTTATCTGGGGGCTGGAGAGTTTTATGGGGCGGATGAAATATACCGTGCTTGGAAAGGAGAGCTTGAGGTAGGTTTAAAGGTAACTATCTCTGCGCTGGGGTATGTCGAAGTTCTTCGCGTGCCGTCAAAGACCATTGAAAAACATTTGTTTGCATACTGGGAGTCGGATCGTCAGGGAGGAACCCGTGACGGAAAAATTGAACCTGGAAAAAGAAGTGGAAGAATACATGATTTTTTTGACCAGACGTTAGCCGAAGGCGCATTGCAGGAGTGGGCTGTGCAAGAACGTTTTGTTAACGGCACTCAGGCAATGTTGATCAATCTGGATAAATGCGTGCGATGCGATGACTGCGTCCGCGCTTGTGCATCAACTCATGATGGTAATCCGCGATTTGTCAGACACGGGAAAACTTTTCAAAACTGGATGGTGGCCAATGCATGCATGCATTGCGCTGATCCAGTATGTATGATCGGCTGTCCAACAGGAGCGATCCACCGATCCCTATCGGGTGGAATGGTGATTATTAATGATGATACGTGTATCGGATGTGAGACCTGCGCGAACTCCTGCCCGTATTCGAATATTCGAATGGTATCTATCAACGATGAAAATGGTCAGCACATATTAGATCCACAAAACCATAAACCCATTGTCAAAGCCACCAAATGTGATCTTTGTGCAGATCAGATTACAGGACCTGCGTGTGCTTTTGCCTGTCCTCATGATGCCTTAAAGAGAGTTGACTTCCGAGATGTGACCTGGACCGGAGATGTAGGAGGGCAATGATGAAAAGAGTGTGGGGATACATAGCCATTGCCATCCTTTTTTTTGTTTTGATTTGGGTTTGGACATTGCAGGTCGACAATTCTCTCAATTATCCTGAGTTTATCAGTGGCGGAGCATTGTTTTTCGTTATTTTTATTTTGTGTATGTTTAATGTGCGCAAGCGTTTACCTTTCCTTCCATTATGGCCTGCGCATAAATGGTTTCTCCTGCATTCAGTGGCGGGTTTTCTGGCTTTATTCTTGTTTTGGCTACACGCGGATGTTTTGTGGCCAAAAGGGTTGTATGTACAGATTCTCACGATCCTTTTTTATGGCACGACTTTGTCCGGAATTCTGGGGTTGATCATGGAAAAGATTTATCCGAATCTTTTAACCCGCGTTGGTCTTGAATGTATTTATGAGCGTATTCCACGGGATCTTGCGGAGATAAGAAACAAGGCCGAAAGCCTGGTGTTGGAATGCACAGAAAAAACAGGAAGTGATACGCTCGCACAACATTATATTGAAACGCTGGGATGGTTTTTTCAGCGCCCCCGATTTTTTATTAATAATATTTTTGGTGGACAAAATGCGCAGACCTGGGTCATGCAGCAATGCTCTGTTTTAGAACGGTTTTTAAATGAAGCGGAGCGGGGTTATCTGGACCAAGTTTATGTTCTGGCAGAAACCAAAAGGAAAATTGACTTCCATTATTCTATACAGACCATGCTGAAAAAATGGCTTCTTGTGCATGTGCCTTTGGCTGCGGCTGTAATGACAATGGTGATCTGGCATTTAATTGTTATTCAGGTATTTTTTAATTAAATGGATACAGATAAATTTAATCACGACCAAAGTCCCTACGAACGCCCGAATTTTCCTTATCGGTGTGGACGCGGTGCTTTGTGGCGAACTCCCTGTCATAACGGACCAAAAATAGACGGGAGTTGCGGGGGGACCCGCGATTGTGAACCGTTCTTTAAAGAAGATCGTTGGCTATGCCGCAGGGAAAAACGGTTTGGAGGTGCATGTGCTGAGGGTCCTGGTCCTCGAGGGGAATGCTCATGGCAAAGGCCGCCTTGTGCACCAAGAAAAACTTTGCGTGTCATTCGAGGGCGAATTGCTTTTTTAGCGGTAGTTGCTATTGTTGCACTATTGGCTTCTTCGCAGGCTTTGAATCCTGATGGTGGCAGTGGATTCATCAGTCTTTCCGATGCAGGACCTTTATCCAAAGCGCATAAAAAGTTTACAGAAGGTTGTTCATCCTGTCATGCGGTTTACGGACAAGGCCCGGTGGGCTGGGCAAAAGCCGTATTCACTCAGTTGGATATTTCTGAGCGTTGCGTTACCTGCCATTCTTTCGGTGGGCCAGATTCTATGGCACATAATAATGATCTGGCGAAAGACCGAGTAGTCAGGAAAACAGAATGCATCATGTGCCACAGGGAACACAGTGGGAAAAAAATGAGCACTCGCCAATCTACCAGCGAGCAATGCAATACTTGTCATAAAAACAAGTTTGAAAGTTTTTCGCGGGGCCATCCTGAATTCCCTGATGGATACCCCTATTTTGACCGTAATGCGATCAAGTTTGATCATGGCTCGCATTTGAAAAAGCATTTTGAAAATCCGAAATTTACGGAGAAAGCACCAACGTCTTGCATTGGTTGCCATAAAGTAACTCTTTCAGACAGGGAAGTGCGACCTCAAGCCTATGAAACCATTTGTGTCGACTGTCATGGATCTCAGATTACAAAGAAAGACCTCGTTCTGGTTCGTCTTCCTGAACTTGTTAGTGATTTGATTGACCGGGATGCGTTGGTTCAGGCTTGCAACTCTCTTACAGAAGAAAAGTCGGATGAAGAATTTCTCAGTGTTTCTACCGAAATGCCTGCGCTGGTCAGCGCATTTTTATTAAATGTACCTGAAGATGACCCGGAAATTTACAACCAGCCTTTGCAGGAATTTATTTTTTCCATGGCAGAAGAGAGCCATTTTTCTATAGAAGATATGGTCAACTCACAAACCGAAAAGCCCATGGCCGATCAACTTTTAGAAGGGTTAAATCCGGAAGTCCTCAAACGCGCTGCTTGCTCTTGGGGGTTGAATTTGGAATATGAACCGCCAGCGGAGGCCAAATTTGGCGGTTGGTATGCAGATATGCTGGAGGTTCGCTATAAGCCGATGGGCCATCGGGATCCGGTAGCAAAAAGCTGGGTTGAATTTGCTTTGGCTGTTTCAACAATTCAGGACGATGAAGATAAAATGGCTCGGGCCATTGCCATGCGGGATCAGGTGATATCTCCCAAGGAAGGTGTTGGTGGGTGCGTTAAATGTCATGCTGTAAGTGAAACCACAACGATCGATGGTAAAAAGAAGTTGAGCATTGAATGGAAGTATAAGAAAGCCAATGACAGGCCACATTCTAATTATTCTCATACCAGTCATATAGAAATTATGGGTAATAAAAGTTCTTGCTCTAATTGCCATATTTTAGATGCCAAGGCCGAGTATATGACTTCGTTTAAAGGTTTTGATGCATCGAAGTGGTCCAGTAATTTCCCATCAATTAAAAGGCAGACCTGCGTTCAATGCCATACGGAATCACAGATCAATCAGGACTGTCAAAGTTGCCACGTTTATCACCTCAATCCTGGTTTTAAAAAGAAAATGGTTTCTGTTAAAAGACAAATGCCGGAAAATAAAAAAACTCAAAAATGATTATGTAAGACAGATCGACCTGTCTTAAAGGAGGGATTTTGCTGAACATCGCTATCAGTTTTATTGCATTGGTATTCTTATTGAGCCTCGTGGCGTATGTGCTGATTCTCATTGCAAATAGTTCTCGTGCTCTGGCTATAAACCAGAAAAGAGCTGATCTGGAAGGAGATTTGTTAAAGGTTCGCGTTGATCAAATCATAGATGAAAAACGAATTGAGAATGAGAAAGCAAAGTTGTCTTGGAATGGGTTTCGGAAATTCCGTATTATATCCAAGGAAAAGGAAACAAAAGATATCACTTCGTTTTATCTGGCTCCTCATGACGGTAAACCTCTACCCGGATTTTTACCGGGACAGTTTCTGACTTTCCAGTTTCATATTCCTGGGCAAGCACAACCTGTTGTACGTTGCTATTCTTTATCCGACAGCCCTTATCATCCTGACCGCTATCGAGTTTCTATCAAGAAGGTTCCTGCTCCACGAGATGAGCCGAGTGCTCCTCCTGGTCTGGTGTCCAGTTATTTTCATGATTCCTTAAATGAGCATGACATTGTTGATGTTAAGGCTCCAAGCGGGCATTTTTATTTAAACATGAACGAAAAAAAACCTGTGGTATTGCTTTCCGGGGGGGTGGGTATCACTCCGGTTCTCAGTATGTTGAATGCTCTGGTTGAAATAGATTCGCAAAGAGAGATATGGTTTTTTCTGGGAGTTCGAGATAAAACAGAGCATGTGATGAAGGCACATCTTGAAAAGGTGGCAAGAGAGAACCCTAATGTGAATATGAAAATTTTTTACAGTCGCCCTGGTGAAATGGATCTTAAGGGAGATGATTACCATGTTGAAGGAAGGGTTACCGTTGAAAAATTTAAGCCGCTACTCCCCTCTAATAATTATGAATTTTATATCTGTGCGCCACCCCCGATGGTTAAAGATTTGCGGGCGGGACTGGCGAGTTGGGGCGTGCCTAAAACCAGTATCCATTTTGAGGCCTTTGGCCCCGCAACGGTTAAAAAATGCACCGTAGATGCTAAAAAGGAAGATGCTCCAAAAATTGATATACGTTTTACAAAGTCCGGAAAAACTCTTCCTTGGAATCCAAACTTAACCTCACTGCTGGAATTTGCTGAGGAAAATGGCATTCCTCTAGACTCTGGATGCCGGGCGGGAAACTGCGGTACCTGTTTGACAGCGATAAAAAATGGCGAGGTGACTTATGTGGGAGAACCAGGAACCCTCCCCGAAGCAGGGTCATGCCTGGCTTGCATTGCAGTGCCCAAAGGTGATCTCACTCTGGATGCCTGATTTTTTTTCAGGTGAGAAGTCCAGGTTTAGTTGCTGGATTTTTTATAGGAACCTTTAATCATGCGGTAGGCAAGGCGGTTTCCTTCATGTTCCATGGGATACCCTATATGAAGGTCGCACTCTGGGCAGGCTAATACAGGAAGACTGGATTTTCTGCCGCTTGATTTAAGAGCTGCCAAAGATTTCGGTTGCAGTACCTTATCCAGATAGAGTCGAATCAGTTGGCCGGACCCTTCCTTTCGATAGCGCACAATAAATGTGCCGCATTTCCCGCAGGCAATATCCAGATGTCGGCTAGCCATTCCACCCTCTAAAAAATCAGAAATAATATTATAGCAGGGGGTTTGCTATTTTGGTTCTGTCTAAGTCGGTTCATAACTTTTTCATTTTATGAGTGGGCGGGTAGTTTGGCGCGGTAAGTTCTGTAAAGCCTTAGATGTTGGTTGACTCGGATGTCGTGACCTGAATCTATCTAGCATGGATGGGTGGGACATGTCGTTAAAAGCACTCAATGTTTCGCGGTCGAGGATCTGCTGGCTCATAGTATTTTTGGCGTTCGCCAAAAACGGGTCAATGGTCTCTGGTTTTCTATTATTTTCATTACGATTTATTCCTGCCTCAGCCATTCTTTTTTTATGGGATTTCGATTTGTTGAGCCGTTGGTTCGCTTCTCTAAGAACTTTTGGTTTCTTTATTTTATTTTTAATGAGACTGTTTTTTTGTAACTTGTCGAGCAAGCGGATAGGAGCTTTTTTGACTCGTGAAGTACGGCCATTTTTATAGAGTGTTTGCATTTCTCCCGCCCCTATAAAAAAATGTTTGCCCCATTGCCCTCCTGGTAACCGAGGGGCAGTTTCAATTTTTCCTTCAAGGACTATGAATCGAGTATTGCCATCGGGTTCTACTACGGTTACGAATTCGGTTCCACGTACAGCGGCAACTCCATTTGGAGTGATGACGGTAAAAGTCGAACCTTTTTTCATGGCTTTGGATACGACAAAATGAGCGGTGCCTTTGCTCACACGAAACAGCATTTTGCGGAAGCGTTCTTCTGGGTCATATATGTTTTTATCAATTGAAATATTTGAAGCACCGCTTAATATCACCCGGCTTTTGTCATCGAGGGTGAAGGCAGCACGGCTTTTTCGTCCTGTTTTAATACGGTCGAACTGAAATAAGGGTGTCGCCAGTGAAACGGATTTTCCAAAAGACGAATTATCGTGGAACTGGGTGATTTCTCCTCTCACCTCTGTGGCTAAACCAATGTCTGTTGAGGAAATGAATCCTTTTTCTTTTAAATACAGCTTTTTGGAAATCAGGTTTTCACTTTGCGATCCACCCGAAAAAGCGTAAACAATATTTAAAAACTCCAGGTTCGATAAAGGTGTTCTTAAGTTTTTACCATCTAATGCATGGACTCCTTGATGTCTCATTTTTTTCTGGATGCGCGAATAAACTTCTTCAGATGACAGGGTTTCTAAATTTGGCGGGATAAAAGGATTATCAGGTTGCGAGTAGGTAATGGTTCTAATCAGCTGTTCCAAATTTGCCACTGGTTCCTGATCACAAAAACCGGGTGAGGAGAAAAGCGTGATTGTAATTGCGAAAAGGAAAGAAAAGTAAAAGCGAGCATTTCTGGATTTTTGGGGCATGGATTGGGCCACTCAATAAGTTTTAATATAAAACTATATTGTGCAACCTCTATGCCAAAAGAAAGATTTTGAGCGCGAAGGTATTAACCTGCTATTTTTCAAATTCTTCTAGCTTTAACAGGCTGGGGAGAGTTTTTTGTGAGCGGCAAATTTTGGAAAATTATACCGCTCGAGGTAAAACCTGCCTGTGCGAGCAGAGAGGTTTTGTTAAAGACGGCTAGCAGCAGGCCCCGTTTCCGTTAGCGGGAATGCCTTCTTGCACGGGTGCAACACTGCAATCAAAAGGACCGTAATGAGTTGTGAAGTCTCCTGTCATTTTGAAATGGTTACCGAATCGGGATTCGCTCAACATTTTGTAGGTGTTTCCACATACAGGAACAGGAATGCCGGTCTGAAAATAATGATGGTCATCCAGAGTGAATCCATGAGGGAATTCGGGAATCGTTCCATTGTAGTAAGCGACATGACCAAAATTTTCGCAGATATCTTCAAAGTCGGACTTGAAGGTTCGCACGGTCATAGAATAGAAATCAATCATACCTGCTTTGCGCTGGATATCTACATTGTTCAAGGTGATGGGTGTTTTCGAAACGGCCCGGTAATCCATGCAACCGACTTTAGCAAGCATACGCCGAAAGTCTTCTATATAGAGGGCACCTCCCAGACATTCTCCCAGCAGAACCGGGTCTGTGGTGAGTGGTTCGGGAACACGACGACCGGTGAAGACATCGGACAGATAAAGTTCTCCGCCGGGTTTTAGTACTCTGAAAATTTCCCGGAAAACACTTTCCTTATCAGGCGAAAGATTCACGACGCAGTTGGAGATGACAACATCAACAGAGCTATCTTCAAGGTTGGCGGTAGAGAGATCTTCAATCCATCCTTTGCGAAAATCCACATTAGGTTTGTCTAAATTGAATTTGCTGGTGTGGTAGGCGACATGTTTTCTTGCCACCGCCAGTTGTTCGTCTGTCATGTCTATGCCGATGACCAATCCATCCGGGCCAACCACTTGCGCGAGAAGATAACAATCACGTCCTGACCCACAACCGAGGTCGACCACGGTTTTTCCATAAAGTGCGGATGGAAAAGTAGAGGCGCATCCGTAGAAACGGGATTGCACTTCCTCATGTATATTTTTTAAATAGGGCCTGAGGTATGCGGGCATTGAGTCTGCGGCACAGCAGGCGCTGGTTTGTAGATCATTTTTAGTTTTAAGAATTTTGCCGTAGTATTCTTGAACGTCCTCACGAATTTCGGTACTGGTCTTCACATTAAATCTCCTGAGCGTTGAAAAGAGTGGCAAACAGTCCCCCCCCTCCTTATAAGTCGAGCCGGTTTCTTACATCAATTTTTAACATATTATTCTATATAAAGTATTCTATATATAGATATATTATTTTTTGTCGGGATACTGAATATTTCCTTACAGAATTTTGGGAGAAATGAAAGCACTTGGTGACTAGAGATGTGCTATTAAATAATTGAGTTATAAAGCTTTGTTTGCTAGCTTGGGTTGGTTTTTCTTTTCTGTTTTTGGGGTGTTGAAATGGATACTGTGCTCTGGATCATTTCTAAGGTTTTTTGGCGGCTGGCTTCACCAGATATTAGTTTGTTGTTGGTTCTATCGGTGGGAGTTTGTTTGTTATATTTTGGTCGGGAAAAGCTTGGAAGAAGACTGGTTGCAGTTGCGACTACCATTATTATACTTTTTTCCTTGCTTCCGATTTCCAGTATGCTGTTGATTCCTCTTGAGAACAGGTTTCCTATTCCTGAACCTCTTCCCGAAGATATAAATGGAGTGATTGTATTGGGCGGGGCCGAACACCCTATACTCACCGAATCGAGGGGGCAAGTTAGTCTTATAGGTTCTGCCGAACGTTTGACAACTTTTGTAAGTCTTGCGCGGAGGTTTTCTGATGCGAAATTTGTTTATGCAGGTGGGCAAGGCGCCATAGGTGCGCAGAAGTATAAAGCGGCTTTTACAGCCAGATTATTCTTTGAACAGATGGGGCTTGATCCGGATCGGGTCATATTTGATTCTCAATCCCGAAACACATTGGAGAATGCACAAAATATTTTTAAACTTGTGAAACCCCAAAAGGGAGAAAAATGGGTGCTGATTACTTCAGCCTGGCATATGCCCAGGTCGGTGGGGGTATTTAGAAAATTGGGTTGGGAGGTAATCCCTTATCCAGTTGATTTTAAAACAACTGGAAAGTTGGAGTTGACCCTGCGGATTCCCCCAGAGCTTTCTACAACATCTGCCGTTTCAAATGTAATCTATGAATGGATAGGGCTCACTTATTATAGACTGTTGGGACGAACCTCAGAGTTGTTTCCAGGGCCAGCATAAGGTAAGATAATGTAAAGCAGGTGTTTGCATTCCGATATATGGAGGGCTGGTGGAAATTCAGGATATTTTAACGAATGAAGTAGCCTCTTCACCTGTTGTGTACCATAAGCTTAAGGATGCGATTCAAGATCCTGAAAGCACATTCCAAGATTTTGCAGATATTATCCGGGCAGACTCTGGCTTGTCCAGCAGGCTTTTAAGGATTGTGAACAGTTCTTTTTACGGGTTGTCTACGTCCGTTGATTCTGTCACTCATGCTCTAAATATTCTTGGTGTTGACCAATTGGGAGACCTTGCTCTTGCTACGGTTGTAATGAGCAAGTTCAATGGAATTCCCAAAGACTTGGTCAATCTTGATATGTTCTGGAAGCACAATATTGCCTGTGGCTTGATGGTCAAGGAGATTGCTGTTTTATTTGGAGAAACCAATACAGAGAAGTTTTATTTGATGGGGTTACTTCATGATATCGGTAGTTTGGTCATGTATAAGGAGGCTTCAGCAATATCAAGGACTTGTTTGAGCCGTGCTGATTACGAAGGCAGGCATCTTTATCAGATAGAGCAGGGGGAACTGGGGTTTTGTCATGCCCAGATAGGTGGAGAGTTATTAAAAAAGTGGAGACTGCCTGATCCTCTGGTAGAAAGCGTGTACTACCATCATAATCCTTTTGAGGCTCCCAAGTTCCCTAAATTTGCTTCCATAGTTCATGTTGCAGATATTCTTGTCTATGAAATAGGCTTGAGTGGAAGTGGTGAGCCTTTTATCCCTCCATTAGGTCGTAAAGTACTGGAGTTTCTCCAACTAGAAAAAAAACAACTCACTAAAATCAAGTCATCCGTTAATGACTCTTTTGAAGAAGTTTTTCAGATGTTTTATGGCTGAAACCCCCAATTTCGGCGACATCCTGTAATTTTCAGCATTCCTGCTAATGGTTTTCTCTCCCTCTCATTATGAGACGCTGTTCTTCTTGATACAATTTTCTTCCTCACAATCAAATAATTCAGCCTTTTTTGGCTTGTTTATTGTTAATTCATTTTGTTAGTAAAGGTTGCAATATCCAAGTCAGGAGAACCCCTATGGTTTCTAATAACGCTCGACTTTTTAA
>JAESTE010000143.1 GCA_016763735.1 Nitrospinaceae bacterium
CCCGGAATACAATATGTCAGCCAAAGAACGGTTTATGAGTTTTCGTTTCAACAACCTATCTTGCAGGACTTGAACGGCAACCAACTGGAAACCGATTATAAACTGGCATTGAGCGCAAGGGTTCAGTTCTGAGACCGCAAGCGGTCTTAATTTGCCGTAGCTTGTCATATCATTCCCCCCCCTTCATAGGGTAGGGGAGGTTGGATTGATTTTTGGCAAAACCAGCGGCAATCCACACCCCTCCGCGGCTACGCCTTGCCTCCCCTCTTGAGAGGGGAGGAGTTAAACGGAACCCTTTATCAGTATAAAAGGAGTTTAAACATGAAAAAGAATTTTATCGTTGCGCTTTTATGCTTTGTTTTGTTTGCGGGTGCTGAAGTTTCGGCGGAAGATGCAACGCAGAAAGTCATCACCAAGGTTGAAGGGCTTTATTGCCCCTTCTGCTCTTATGGCCTGGAAACACAGGTCAAGAAGATAAAAGGATTTAAAAGCGTGCAGATCAATATCAAGGAAGGCACGGCAGAGATTGAATTCAAACCCGGCGCGAAAGTTTCTGAGAAAGCTATTTTGACCGCAGTAGAAGATGCCGGGTTCGATTTGGATGGTGTGAAATGGCTAACTGGAAAACAGAAATGAAAAATTATTTTTCATTTCTGTTAGTAGTGATTCTATTCACGGCATGTGCTCATGTTCCTTTAAAGGAGTCGGCTCCCCCAAGTAGTTGGGGGAGCCAGGGCTCAAGTCCTGGACAATTCAACGAGCCCTTTGCGATTACGGTGGACGCATCTGGGAAAGTTTATGTGGCAGACGCACGCAATCATCGGATACAAAAATTTTCTGGCGATGGCAAATTTCTTACGCAGTGGGGCGGGCAGGGCAATGAGCCGGGACAATTTGAAAGGCCGTCGGGATTAGCCGTTGATGGTGAAGGGAATATTTTTGTTTCCGATTACGAGCTTGACTGGATACAAAAGTTTACTCCTGAAGGTAAATTCTTAATGCAATGGGGAAGCTCGGGCAAAAATGCCGGACAATTCAATTCACCCACCGGGTTGGCTATTGACTCTCGGCAGAATATTTTTGTGACCGATACCTATAATCACCGCATTCAAAAATTTGATTTGCAGGGAAATTTTATTAAAGAGTGGGGGCAATACAAACCTGTTTCTGTGATTAAATCCTTTTTCAATTTTTTGGTTAGCCCCGGCGGCGAGAATGACCTGAATTACCCGACACGCATTGCGGTGGGGGTAAACGACAGGCTCTATGTTTCCGATGCTTATAACAATCGGGTTGTTGCCTATTCAATAGAAGGGGAATTTTTGTTTCAATTCGGCAGTATCGGAATTTTGGGCGGAAGTTTTCGCGTTTCGTCAGGAATTGCCAGTGATAAGAAGGGTAATTTATACGTCGCGGATTTTTATAATCACCGAGTGCAAATGTTCACCGAAGATGGATCGTTCTTAACGCAATGGGGCGGTAAAGGGCAGGGCACTGGGCAATTCGATGGACCTACCGATGTCGCTATCGGACCACAAGGCCAAGTCTATGTCGTTGATTGGGGTAATCATCGTATCCAAAGATTTAATATAAAGAGAGAGTGAGTCATCTTTGTTTTTTTTCGGGATTGGGTCGATGCGTTATAAGCCAATAAGAAATACCGAGACAAAGAACCAGTCCTCCATACATCAATACGTCCAAGGACTTTGCCGGGGACAAAGAGAAAATGAGTATCTTTCGAATGAGTGCGGCGATAGCCAGGGTGATGAATCCTTCGAGAGCAAAACTTCCGCCACGTAGATGCGCCATCTCCTGATGGATCAATTCTATGGCCGCCCATAAGATCAGCAAACTTCCTAGAATGGTCAAGATGCCTTCTTCCACCGCGTTGTGTCCGGCAAAAAGCAGATAAACATCGTAGCCAAATAATCCAATCGCAAAAGATGCCACTATGACGAGGGCGCCTGCCAATAGATAGTTGAAATAGGAGCTGGTTTTTTTCAACCATCCCAATAAAGTTTTCTCAGTCTTAGAGAGGGCCAGGTAACGACTCATTTCTTCCTGGCGATAAGAGCTGGTTAACACATCAAGGTTGATGTCGAGAATTTTTTCAAAGGCCTGAATTCTTTCCGTGAGGGTTTCGCTTTCTTTGCAATGGGTTTGGATTTTACCCAGAGTAAAAACCCGTACAAAATTAAATGCTGCATTCACATAATGGGTGGGAAGCCCGAGTTTGACATGGGTCTCACCTATTTTATAGAGCTTGAGAAAATAGGTGATGTCGTAGGTGCCTTTGAACAAATCCATATACCATTGGCGAATCATTCCCTTGTGGCGACTCAGCACTTTTTCGTCTTTTAAGAAATCGGCGGTTTTGCCAAAGCTCCAGATGAACTCGTAAAACCCTTCGAGAAAATCATCGGCAAAAGTTTCTATCTGAGGTCCCATCTCAAGTAGAAAAGCCTCATCTTCCTTTGTGAAACGGTAATGAGCTTTTAACGTCGAATAATCGTTTTGTACGTTGTCGTTCATGGCAAAGCAGATCTCTTTTTAATTTGAGATTACATTAAATAGTAAAGCCCTGGAAATAGCTAGTGTCTGGCTATGATAATTTATATATATCAGGCGCGAGAATAATTTAAAGTTTCGAAATCATTATTTGCGGGTGTGATTCCCATTCGTAGTTGGAAACTGCCGGCGATGTTGCTTGCCAGTCTTTTAGTTTCTTCTGTTTTCTTCCCGGAAAAGTTTTCATCAAGGGTCTGGTTGAAAAGTTCCAGCCACTTTACGAAATGCTCTGAATCTAAAGCTAAGTTGAGGTGTTTGCTAAAAGGGTTCCCGTTGTACTCGGTGGAACCGAGCAACAGTCTTTCCCAAAACTGGTACATGGTTGGCAAGTGGTGTTCCCAGTCTGATATTGCATGATCAAAAATTGGGGCAAGCAGTTCGTCTTGACGCGCCTTGTTATAAAATGAATCGACCAACAACCGAATATCGGTTGGAGATTGAATGTCGTGTTGCGCTATTAGAATGCTGTTCATACCCACCTCCTGGAAATTTACTTATAAGAAAAAGATATTCCTAATCTCTTTATGAACTTAATCTATCAGTTATAATAAAAGATGTAAAGACCTTTTTATCTTTTATTTGAGTATGTTTGTTTGTAATGGTTTAGATGGGGTAGGTTGCTCCCGTTTTTAAGGGTTGGGGAACTGCGGTGGCATCGGCAGGCCGACGGCGGCCAGATATTCTTTCAGCTTCGGGTCGTTATAAACATGCGGAGCGATGGGGTAGTTCTTTGTCGGATTACTTGCATCAATGCCATATTTATTTTTGATGCCTTCGGGAATATCGACCTTTTTCGCGATGAGGTAGTTGACGATTCCTGGTTCCATCAGAACCTCGGCAGGCAGTTTCGCCATGGGGTGGTTGGGGTCGACCCGTTCCCTTTCTTTGCGCTCTTCTTCTAACTTCTGGCGCAGGGCAGCCACTAGCTCACGCTGCCCTTTCCCACTATGAGCTTTCACTTGCGGAATTGGTTTTTGCTGGATAGGGTCAGGAGACTCTATCTCCATTTTTTTTGCGGTAAGCGTTGGCATCGTTGTGACTGCTGGTTTTATCTTGGCAATTTTATGCGGCGTGTTGGTAAAGGTGGGTATGTAGTTGCCCACTCCCATGATCTTCACATAACTTTTACCGGGATCTTTCGACCACACTTCTATTTTATTAAAGTCGCGCATCACGGCAGAGACCAATGACTTCCAGTCTTTTTCTTTCAAGTGGAAGGAGACGGGCGTTTCATCCATATGTTCCGGGATGTCGAAACGAATGCCGCTTTGCGTTTGAATCTCGATCAACAGGCCGACCAAATGGATATTTTTCGCTTCAAGGCGGATGCCGCCAGGCTCTTCAACCAGAGAGAGTGCGGACGAATGCACCGGTGTTGCCTGCAAAAAAATTAACAATATTAATAGGCTGAATGTATAAAAAAATTTCATAGTGAAATTCCTTTTTAAGTTTTAAGGCCCTATTTTAGCCGTCCTGCTTAACCCCACCCCCGTTTATACAGGGGCGGAGCTATGACATTAAGGCAGAGCGGGAATGGTTTGAATACTAGATGTTGTAGTTTTAAAGGTGCCTCCAAGAATACTTGAAGAGGTAGTTTCAGCTTTGTTATTCTGACCACCGGAGACGCTAGAGTAAACTGCGCTAGCCGTGTTGCCAGTACCCCCGCTGACGCTGGCGCGGCTGGCGGTAGTCTTATTAGAAGAACCACCGCTAATACTGTCGAACGACATCAACGGATAGAGAACACCCTCACTATCCACAGGGGATGAAGTAGATGTATTTATGCCAGATGTAGTATTGTTAAATCCTCCAGAGATATTGGAGCCTATGCTTAAAGCATCGTTGGAGGCTCCTCCATCAATGCTGGAGTATGCCCCGTCAGCATCATTATAAAAACCACCGCTAACGCTGGAGAAGGCGCCACTAGCCGTGTTTAACCGACCGCCGCTTATACTGGAGAAATTTCCGGTATAGCTCACTGCGTCTGTATCATCGACAGTAAGATTATTAGTGCCAGTGGTGTTATCAAAGCCACCACTGATGCTTGAGTAAGTGCCAGACGCCAGGTTGGAGGCTCCGCCGCTGACACTGGAGTAGCTAGAATTGGTTCGGTTTGATCGGCCGCCACTGATACTGGAAGCGTAGGCAGCAGCTTCGTTATCATAACCACCCCCCACACTTGCATAAGCGTTGATGCCAGCAGTACCTAAATAACCACCGCTGATGCTGGATGCATAGCCAGTAGCCGTACCCCTTTCCCCGCCGGAGATGCTTGAGTAGTTGCTAGTAGCCTGGTTTCTTAAGCCTCCCGTTACCGATGAATAGGCACCCGAGATTACGTTGAACTGGCCGGAGACCAAGCCGCCATAGCTCTGGTAATTATGCCCCCGGCCTACTACCAGATTGTGAGAACCGGTTTTACGGTTTTGCGGTTCGTCAGGAGTAGCCGCGTTATCATCATGATCGCCAAGGAAGGCGACGATGGGTTCGTTGTAACCGATGATCACATTACCGGTTCCGTTGCCCAGAGTTTGGGTACCGTTAAATCCATTGGTCACTTGCAGGTTCATGCCTGTCAAGAGCAAGGTGTTTTCACCGTTGGGGCCTGTGGGGCCGCGGGAAACACCTGAAAAACGACTCTTCAGTTCAGTCACGTCTGCATTTAAACCAGAAACATCAGGTACAACAATGGCCGCAACATCTGTTTGCAGAGCAGTGATATCAGCAGCAACTGTCCCACCCTTCCAATCGTTCAACGCAGAGGCAACAACGTTTGTTCCACCGCCAACTACCGATTGAGTCCCACTGGCTGTATTAGATCGACCTCCGCTGATAGTGGAAGCGTTAGCAGTGGTTGTGTTTTGAAAACCACCATTAATGCTGGAGTTTTGTCCGTTGGCTGAGTTTGATACACCGCCACTGATACTGGTATTGTAGGTGCTAGCCGTGTTACCAGAACCGCCACTGACACTGGAAGTGCCGCCGCTGGCTGTATTGCCGGAGCCCCCACTGACACTGGCGGATGAATCGCTGGCTGTATTGAATTGGCCTCCACTCACGCTGGAGTTGGTGGCACTGGCTGTGTTGCGCCAACCCGCACCAATGCTGGATGTGTCACCGGTGGTTGTGTTTTCGCGTCCACCCGTAACCGAGGCATAAGGTGCCGAAATGGTATTATCCAAGCCGGCCACGATGCCGCCATAACTTTCATAGTTTCCACCTTTACCCACTATTAAATTATGAGAACCGGTTTTGCTGGGGGCCGGAAGAGGCGGCCCACCACCACCCGGGCCAGGGGGTGTGAGATAAGGCGAGATGCCTTCATTATAACCGATGAGGACATTACCCGTTCCCGTAACCGCTCCATCGGTTGTGCCTGCACCACTGACAACCTGCAGGTTAAGATTGGTGAGCAACAAAGTACTGCCGTTTCGTGTCACACCGCTGAAAGTGTCGTTTAAGGCAGTGACATCTGTTGTTAACTGCGTTACATCAATAGCAGCAATGCTTGAAGTGTTCGTTGCTATGTTGGTTGCGTTGGTCGCAATTCCTGTCACGTCTGGAATGACGATGTTGCCAATTGCACTGGTGTTCGTAGCGATGTTGGTTGCGTTAGTTGCAATTCCTGAAACATCAGGAACGACGATCGCAGCAACATTTGTTTGCAATGTGGTAATCAAACCGTCTTGAGCTGATTGCCCCGCATCCAAAGCGTTGATGCTAGCTTGCAGTGGCGCGATATCAGGAACGTTGATTGCTGCGATGCTTGAAGTATTTGTTGCAATGCTAGTAGCGTTTGTTGCGATCCCCGAAACATCGGGAATAACAATTGCCGCAACGTTTGTTGTTAAACTCGCTAAAAGAGTTTCTAATTGAGTGACCCTCGCTTGCAGATCCGTGACATCATTAGGGTCCGCATCTTGACCATCCGCACCTGCGGGTCCGGTGGAACCTGTTAAACCTATCGGTCCTATCGCACCTATTGTGCCTGCCGGTCCCGTTGCACCGATTGCGCCATCGTTACCGGTTGGGCCTTGTGGTCCTACGGCACCGACTGCGCCGTCAAGACCGTTGGTTCCATCAGAACCTGCTGCACCAACCGCACCATCGTTACCTGCTGGACCTTGTGGACCGGCAACGCCGGTTGCACCGATTGCGCCATCTAGGCCGTTGGTTCCATCAGAACCTGCTGCACCAACCGCACCATCGTTACCTGCTGGACCTTGCGGTCCGGCAACGCCTGTTGCGCCAATGGCTCCTTCGAGACCATTTGTTCCATCAGAACCTGCTGCGCCTACGGCACCTACGGCACCGTCATTACCTGTAGGACCTTGTGGTCCTGCAACGCCAGTTGCACCGATTGCTCCGTCGTTTCCTGCGGGGCCTTGTGGACCGGCAACGCCGGTTGCACCTACTGCGCCGTTGGTTCCGTCATTACCTGCTGGACCTACGGGACCTGTTGCGCCTATCACGCCCGGTGCTCCATCGAGACCGTTTGTTCCATCGGTACCTGCAGGACCTGTTAAGCCTATGGGACCTATCGCACCCACTGAACCATCGTTACCTGCTGGACCTTGTGGTCCGGCAACGCCAGTTGCACCGATGGCTCCATCGTTTCCTGCAGGACCGGTTGCACCTACAGCACCATCAACACCATTTGTTCCGTCATTACCTACTGGACCTGTCGCACCAATTGCTCCGTCGAGACCATTTGTTCCATCAGAACCTGCTGCACCAACAGCACCATCATTTCCTGCGGGGCCTTGTGGCCCGGCAACGCCGACTGCCCCATCTGCCCCAGGGGCACCCTGTGGTCCGGGATCGCCTTGATCGCCTTTAGTTGGAACAGAGGGATCGAGGTCTTGTAGCTTAATGGTTCCGTTTTTAATTTTTGCAGAAGTGATTGCTTCATTTTGTATCTTGCCTGTCTTCACCGAGCCGGGGGCCAGTTTGCCGGAGGTGATCGCTTGACTGGCGATTTTTCCGGTGGTGACCGCCTTACTATCAATTTTTTTTGTGGTAATGGCTTTGTTAAACAGGTCCCCTGTATTTACCGTTTGCGCAAAAGCCAAATTGGAAAAGTTTGGATGGGTGAAAACAATGGGTGTAACAAGAATAGAAAGGATAAACAGAAATGTAAATATAAGTGCGGTGCCCGAACGTTCGATGAAGGACTTCATGAACTTTTCTCCCCGAAAATATTAATTATGAATAGAAACTTTAATGTATTTAAAAAATAAAATGGTCTTGGTAGACCAAAAACAGTTTTACAGTCAGGTGGGACACTTTCGGATCTCTCTAAAATATAGAAATCCCGAGATATCGAAAATCCGAAAACACCTGAGTTTTGGCTTTATTTGATATTGATAGCAAGGTAAATGAGTCAAAAAGGACTTTTTAGATTTTCTAATGCATGGCTATTTTGAGGGGGGGTACTCAGGGGGTTTTTACTTCTGTTTCTTCAACCATTTGCAGACTTTTGAGGGTGTAAAGTTTGTGGTAGAGGCCTTCTTCTTTCATCAATTGGGCGTGGTTGCCGCTTTCGATGATCTTTCCTTTATCTAATACGATTATCCGTTCGGCATTGTGGATGGTGGATGAACGATGCGCAATGATGAATGAGGTACGGTCTTGCATCAGCCTTTCCAGTGCTTCCTGAATCAGCAGTTCGGATTCGTTATCCAGTGCCGATGTGGCTTCATCCAAAATCAGGATACGCGGGTTTTTCAAGATAGCGCGGGCGATGGCGATGCGCTGTCTTTGCCCTGCTGAAAGGCGGATGCCTTTTTCGCCGACGATGGTTTCGTATTCTTCTGGCGTTTCCATAATAAAGTTATGCGCGTTGGCGGCTTTTGCGGCTTCAATAACTTCTTCTTTAGACACACCGGGCTTGGCGTATTCGATATTCTCTAAAATTGTTCCGCCAAACAGAATCGTTTCTTGTGGAACGATCCCTATTTGTTGCCAGTAACTGGATTGTTGTACAGACTTCAACGGAACATCGTCGATGCGTATCTCACCTTTAATCGGATCATAAAATCGGTGCAACAGTTGCACCAGTGTGCTTTTGCCTGCGCCGCTCGGGCCTACCAATGCTATTGTCTGCCCCGGTTCCACGGTGAAGCTGATTCCCCGAATCACTTGCTGATCTTCGCGGTAATGGAAATGGACGTCATCGAGTTCTACTTTGCCTTCGATACGCGGCAGGGGTTTGGCGTCGGGTAGGTCGCGGACTTCGCCTTCCATTGCGAGGATTTCAAAAACCCGTTTGCTGGCACCGACTCCTTCTTGCATGCGCGCGTATAAGCGTGCGAAACTCCCCATCGGCCCTGCAATGATGGTGGCGTATAGGATGAAGGCGATGAGCTCCCCTGGACTGATTTCCCCAAGGATGACTTCGCGTCCTCCATACCACAGTAAGACAAGTGATGTGCTGAAGGCGATGAACCCGATACTCGGACCAAAAAACGACGAGATGATCACACGTTTTTTAGCGGACTGAAAACTGTCTTCGATGGCGCTGCCAAAGCGTTCGTTTTCAAGTTTGCTACGGACGAATGATTTTACAACCTGTATGCAGGAAATATTTTCTTCCAGTATGGTGGTGGAGGTGGCGAGCTTGTCTTGAATTTCTGTGGACAATTTTTTTAGTTTGCGTCCGAAAATTCTGGCAAACAATACAAGCACCGGCGCGAGGACGAGAATCAGACAAGTCAGCTTCCAGTTCATATAAGTGATAATAATGATGCCACCAAACAGTCGAATGGATTGCTGTAGTAGTGTTGCTGGAAGATCGGTCACAATGTTTTCGATAGTGGTGATATCGTTGGTCATGCGCGAGACGATTTCGCCAGTGCGGCGTTTGACAAAGAAGCTGAGTGAAAGCGTATGCAGATGTTTGAACAGCTTGATGCGGAAATCGCTGATGGCGCGTTTTTCGGTCAGATCAAATAAATAATTATGTGCGGTAGAGAATATCAGTTGCAGAAGAAAGAGTCCGGCAATACTGAGCGTCAGGTTGTTCATCAGGGCCATGTTTTTTTCAACCATGACGACATCTACCAGTTTTTTGATATAGAGAGGGACTGCAAGGTTCGTCAATGAAGCAATGATGAGACAGAAAGCTCCGACGTACAGTGCTTTCTTATAAGGAACGAGAAGTATCAGGAGTTGTCTATAATTTTTCATTTAAGATGTGGCGTTTTTGGTTAAGCTGGTTAATGTAGCATATTTCTTTTGCAGACCGGATAAGTGAGGATATTTTTTGCTGGCTAAACTTTCAGCTATATTCGCGGACATTAAGTTTCAGCATACGGTTTTTGCATTGCCGTTTGCAGTTATGAGCGCTTTCATTGCTGCAGGGGGAGTGCCTGAAGCTGAGAAGATGATGTGGATCGTTGTATGTATGGTCGGCGCAAGAAGTGCAGCGATGGCTTTTAATCGCATTGTCGATGCTCGGTTTGATGTGAAGAATCCGCGTACACAGGATCGAGCGTTACCTTCCGGTCGTGTGGATGTGAAAAGCTATTGGTTGTTTTTGATCACTTCTTCTGCGCTTTTTATCTTTGCTGCAGGGATGTTGAATAGTCTCGCGCTTTATTTAGCGCCCGTTGCGTTGGTGATTGTGTTTTTTTATTCGTTGACCAAACGGTTCACCGCTTATTCGCATTTTTGGTTGGGGCTCGCCATTTCGATTGCGCCGGTGGGGGCCTGGGTAGCTATTCGTGAAGAAATTTCTTTTGTTTCTTTGCTGTTGGGGGCGGTGGTGGTTTTCTGGTTGGTAGGGTTCGATATTCTCTATTCATGTATGGATATGAAGTTTGATCGCGAAAGTAATTTGAATTCTATTCCCCAAAAATTTGGACTTAAAAATGCGTTGCGCATTGCGTTTGCTTCGCATGGTTTAATGATAGTTTTGCTATTTGCACTTTTACAGCCGGTTAGCGAGTTGGGGATTTTGTATGGTGCCGGGGTAGTGATTGTTGCTGGATTATTGGTTTATGAACATTCGTTGGTGCGCCCGGATGATCTCTCTAAAATCAATATGGCATTTTTTAATGTGAATGGAATTATTAGTATGGGCCTTATGGTTTTTATCATTGTGGACTGCACGTGGTTTTGAAAAATCAACACAAACAAGGGATGCGTGTAAGCGCAGATGATGGGGAGCATATTTGACTGCAATTCAGCCAAATTTTGCGGGGATACTAAAAGGCATCTTGCTCGAAAAATTCACCTGAATCTGAATGATAATAAAATTTCTGTTGACTTGCCGTCTTTTGACGGGAATCATTTTAAGTATCAACATATTGGTGGACTTGTAACTGAAGGAATGTCAAAGAAAGAGTTGTTCGACTGTTCATAGATGGTTAGTTGATAGCTAATTTAAGCGCAATGCACTTAATAGAACTAGAGAGGTTTAAATCTATGCGGAACGGTGGTTATTTTTGAGCGAAAACAGTTCTCAAGTTACTGCAAAATCTAGTATAATTACTGCAAAATCTAGTATAATTTTTTCTCCTCATAATTAATTTAACAGGTGTGACCTTTTATGCTTTTTGAGTTCGAAGACAAAAATTTAAATCCCATTTTTGAAAAAGTAAGTGCTCAGGAACGATTATCTTTCGATGACGGCGTGACGCTTTGGAAAACTTCGGACCTTCTAGGTGTCGGTTATTTGGCGAACCTGGTTCGCGAACGGATGAATGGGGATAATACTTATTTCATTCATAACCGTCATATCAACCCCACTAATATTTGTATTCACAGTTGTCAGTTTTGTGCTTTTGGTGTGAAGGAAGATCATCCGCATGCGTATGAAAAATCTTTGGATGATATTTTCTCGGATGCAGAAAAATATAATGGTGGAGAAGTCAGCGAGTTTCATATTGTTGGCGGTCTTCACCCCGATCTACCTTTTGAATATTATCTGGACATGCTGAAGGGATTGAAAGAACGGTTTCCCGAAGTTCATATCCAGGCGTTCACGGCTATTGAATTGGGTTATCTGGCTGAACTGGCAAATTTACCCCTTGATGAAACCTTGATGATACTTAAGGATGCCGGCCTTGGGTCTATCCCGGGGGGTGGTGCTGAAATTTTTGCGAAAAGGGTTCGTAGAAAAATTTGTGGTGAAAAATTAATTGCTGAGGACTGGCTGAATGTTCATGAAGCGGCACATGGTTTGGGATTAAAAAGTAATGCGACCATGTTATACGGTCATTTAGAGACTGTGGAGGAAAGGGCTGACCATTTAGTTCGATTAAGGGAGTTGCAGGATAGGACAAATGGATTTGTTACCTTTATCCCATTGGCGTTTCATCCTGAAAATACGGTTTTGGAATTTTTAAAGACCACGCCGGGTCAGCTTGATCTCAGGGCTTTGGCGGTGTCGAGATTGATGTTGGATAATTTCCCACATATTAAAGCTTTCTGGATTATGATCACTCCCAAAATTGCTCAATTGGCGCAATCGTTTGGTGCTGATGATATGGATGGTACGGTTGTTGAGGAAAAGATTATTCATGCTGCTGGGGCGGCAACGGATCAGGTTTTCCATCAAGATCAAATCATAAGTATGATTACTGAAGCGGGTCGAAAACCTGTGGAGCGCGATACTCTTTATGAAAAAGTAGAACAGGTGACAGGGGTATAACGGGCTATAGGCTTCTGATAATCAGCTAGATGGCGGGGTATTTGCTGATGTTACATAATAGTAACCTGATCTCGATTTAATCTTTACATTTGTGGTGTATTTAATATAGTGTAGAGTTCCAAACGACAATTTATTGATTTTGGCTTACTTAGGTTAAACCGTCTTGAGCGTGATGTTCGGGCATTGTTTCAACTCTATTGTGAAAAAGGAAAAACGACATGGGGTACGAAGGTAAAAAAGTTCTGGTGGTGGATGATTCTGCGGTGATGCGGCAAATTATTAAGAAAAACCTGAAAGAGCTTGGGTTTACCGAGCTGTCGGAAGCGGAAGATGGTGCCGCTGGCCTTAAAAAAGCGGGTGAAGAGCCGGTAGATTTAATTGTGTCGGATTGGAATATGCCGAATATGACGGGTTTGGAGTTTCTTAAAGCGGTTAGGGCAGATGCTAATTTAAAGGGAATTGCTTTTATCATGGTTACTTCGGAAGCCGATAAAGAAAAAATTATGGAAGCAGTTCAAGCTGGGGTGAATCAATATATCGTAAAACCCTTTAATGCTATGCAACTAGAAGAGAAAATTAAAGCCATTAAATTTTGATGATTATCTTATAGTACTGCTGGTTTTTTTTACAGCTATAAGGAATATCTGCTAGTGATTGAAAAATAAGGTCTTACTCTACTATTTACATTGACGGTTTTAATAGCGTAGCCTATAATAATTAACGGAAATTTAAGTTTAAACTACCTTTAAACAATAGGTTAACTTTAATTATGAGTGCTACGAGAATCGAGTTCGATTTTATTTTTATCGGTCACTCAAATATTTGGAAAGGTTGCCTGAAACGGGGTTGCCCGAAAAAGAGGAACTACCATGCCTACAATTGATTTCAGTGAAGGAAAAATTCCGCAGGTTTTAACCGATGTGACTCGGGGTTCCATCTCTTCCATTTTTAATACAATTTTTGGATCGGTGCCCAAACACATTGGAGACGGGAATGGCAAAAAGATGGGTGATGGAGTTATCGGCATTATTTCTTTTGTGGGAGATATTAGCTGGATAGTTATGCTGGAACTTCCGAAAGAATCTGCCAAGGCAATGGCTTCTAAGTTTTGTGGTTTCGATATAGATTATGATAGTGCAGATATGGGAGATGTCGTAGGTGAGCTTGCAAATGTTCTTGCGGGGGATATTGTTGCCCGCATGGCCAAAGAAGATTTGAAAGCAGCCATGTCTCTACCTACGATTATGCGGGGGCAAAATGTTGAACCCATGTTACCCAGTGGGCTTCCTTTGGAAAAATTGCATTTTGATATGCCAGAAGGGGAGTTTTTGCTGAAAATCGCAGGAGCTAAATCCGGCGATGTTGTGGGTAGAAAACCAGGCGCCTGAACTATTCAAATTTGAAATTTCTGTACAACGTTTTATCCCCTTTAGGGGAAGGTAATAAAAATATAAAGCAGAGTGTTGGTGGGCTTTTGTTTCAATTCTTATCAACACATTGTTAATATCACGAGTTTGTCTAAGTGGGGGGGCATGTGATGAGCGATGAACCGATAGCACCAGATTTAAATTCTGATGAGGGTGGCGAAGATGATGGAATGGCAGAAATCGTCAACGAATTCTTGGTGGAAAGTTATGAAAACCTAGATCAACTTGATCAAAATCTCATAGACCTGGAACAAAACCCTGGTAATACAGATATCCTCTCCAGTATTTTTCGGACCATACATACCATTAAAGGTACTTGTGGGTTTATAGGTTTTACCAAGCTCGAATCGGTAGCACATGTTGGAGAAAGCCTGCTGAGCAAATTAAGGGATGGAGTGTTGGACTTGGACCCTCCTCGGACCAGTGCCTTGCTTGCCATGGTCGATGCTATTCGACAGATGCTTTCCTGTATCGAAGCCGACCGGAACGAAGGTTCTGTCGATTACTCAGAGTTAGTGGAAACTCTCACTCGTTTGCAATCGGAAGACTCTCCAGCCGAACCGACCACGCCTGTCAAGGTTGAAGAACCCGCACCTGCCGCTGAAGAAGCAACAAAGCAGGAAGAGCAGCCAGCCGCAGATCCAGAACCTGTAAAACCTTCTGCAGAAATTGATGCGGACATGGAACCCATCGTCGATGAGTTTCTTGTCGAAAGTTATGATAATCTGGACAAGCTGGATAAAGACCTGATCGAGTTGGAACAGGACCCAGGAAATACAGATATTCTCGGTAGCGTTTTTCGAACCATCCATACTATCAAAGGCACTTGTGGATTCATTGGTCTCCATAAACTTGAAAAAGTTGCTCATGTAGGAGAAGACCTGCTGGGTAAATTGAGAGATGGTGTTTTGGCTTTGAACCCATCGCGCACCAGTGCTTTGCTGGCCATGGTCGACGCTATTCGGCAAATGCTTTCGTGTATCGAGAGCGACCGCAATGAAGGTGATGTCGATTATTCGCAACTGGTGGTAACTCTCGACAAATTATTGACTGATGAAGGTGCTCAAGAAGTTATTGCACAGCCTGCACCTGCTACCGCGCCAGCGGCTGAGAAGAAAGAAGAGCCGAAGGCTGAAAAAGCACCCGTTGTTGCAGAAAAGAAAGACCGCAGGCAATCGACCCCTGCCGATCAGGAGAAGCATGTTGCAAAAGGTGGTGATAAAAGGACAGCAACGGATCGACGAAATGAGACCCGAAGCGTCGCCGATTCAAGCATTCGTGTTGATGTTGAGATTCTAGATAGATTGATGAATCTGGTTGGGGAATTGGTATTGGCGCGAAATCAGATTCTTCAGTTTGTTCCTGCGGGTGCCGACTCGAGTTTTATTGCTACCAGCCAACATTTAAATTTGGTTACCTCGGAACTTCAGGAAGGGGTTATGAAAACCCGGATGCAGCCCATCGGTAACATCTGGAGTAAATTCCCCCGTGTGGTGAGAGATCTCTCCATGGCTGTGGGCAAAAAAATTCGTCTTGAAATGGAAGGAAAAGAAACTGAGTTGGATAAAACTCTGATCGAGGCGATCAAAGACCCTCTCACACATATTGTCAGAAACTCTTGCGATCATGGAATCGAAACTCCAGAAAAGCGTTTAGCAGCAGGGAAGGATGAAGAAGGCCTTCTCCTGTTGAGGGCTTTTCATGAGGGAGGGCAGGTTAATATCGAAATCGTTGATGATGGTGCTGGAATTGATCCTGACAAAATTAGGGCTAAAGCACTAGAAAAAGAGGTCATCACTCAAGAGCAAGCCGATCGTATGGGTGATAGAGAATTGGTCAACTTGATTTTTGCGGCAGGTTTTTCAACCGCAGAAAAGGTA